>CAXTUO010000172.1:0-7192 GCA_964247175.1 uncultured Acetobacteraceae bacterium
GGAAAGCGGGCCCAAGGCGGTGCGGGCGATGCCGGTGGCGTCCCAGGTGACCGCGGGGACGGTGTCGGTGCTGGCGGGGGGGTGGACGGGGGCGTTCCTGGCGGAGCTGGAGGATTTTCCTGGCGGGGCCTGTGATGACCAGGTGGACGCGCTGTCGCGGGCCTTTGGGATGCTGGTGGCGGCGCCGGCGGCGGGGGGCAAGGCGCGGGTGGCGCGGGTGGATTGGGGGGAGCGGTGAATTGGTGGCCCGCATAGGATCGGGCGGCCCTGGCCTGGGGCGGCAGGGTGCGGCAAGGTGCTGGGATGGCAGGGCAGCTTGGGCGTCGCGCGGTGCTGGTGTCGGTGGGGGCCTTGGCGGCGTGCGCCGGGGGCATGGACGCCGGGGAAATCGATGCGGCGGCGGCGGCGGAATTGGCGCGGCGGCCGGGTGACTACGTGAACGGGGAAGCGCGGGCGTTCGCGGTGAGCCGGGAGGGCCGGGCCGCCGGGCTGCTGTGGGGCACGTTCCATACGGGCTACGATGAGGCGACGGTGCTGCCGCGGGCGATCCGGGCGCGGTTCGCGGCGGCATCGAGCCTCAGCGTCGAGGTCGTGCTGGACCGGATCGCCGCCCCGGTGCGGCGGGCGATGATGGAGGTCCGGCGCGGCGCGCTGATGCGGGCGGACCCGGCGGCGTTCGGGCGGCTCGACCCGGCGACGCGGCAGGAGGTCGCGGCGGCCGGGCTGCCGCCGGGCAGCTTGGAGCGTTACAGCCTGCAGGGCCTGGCGCTGCTGGTGAACGGGCGGGCGGCCGCGGCGCCTGCGGGCGTGCTGCCGGTGACGGGGATCGTCGATGCGAACCTGATCGGCTTCGCCCGGAGCCTGTCGATCCCGGTGCGGGGGTTGGAAGAGGCGGATGCGGCCCAGGTCGAGCGGCTGCTGTATGCCGACCCGAACGGGGAGCACGCGGCGGCGGCGCTGCGGCTCGCCTTGCGGCGGCAGGCGGGCGCTTCGGCGTTGCGGGCGTGGGTGCGGCGGCGCTACGCGGCGGGGGAGGTTGGGACGATGCTGGCGGGCCTCGTGGCGTGGCAGGCGGCAGCGCCTGACCTGGCGCGCTGGGACCGGGGCCGGGGGGCGCTGCTGACCGAGCGGAATGCGGCCTGGCTGCCGCGGCTGGAGGCGGCGCTGGGGGAGCCGGGCACGGCGTTTGCGGCGTTCGGGGCGGCGCACCTGATGGGCGGGGACGGGGTGGTGGCGCTGCTGCGGGAGCGGGGATGGGAGGTGTCGGCCTGCGTTGGGGACCGATGCGCGGCTTAGGGCTGGGCAGGGGCTGGCCGAGCGCCGCCCTTTGGCGGAACGGCTGAGCATTTTCCGGGAAGCCGGCGGCGGGGCGTGCGAACTCCCCGACGGCGCCGGCCATGGCCGTAGCTTCGGAAACTTTCTTTCCTATTTAAGAAAAAACTCTTTGCATCGCCGCCCCAGGAAATCCATCAATTCGGCATAGGATGGCCGTTCGCGCGCACCCGGCGCGAGCCGTCCGGTCCCGAAATTTCCCAAGGGCGGCAGCATGTTCCAGACGATTTGCGACCTGATCCCGGCCGATCCCGACGCTTCGCCCCGCGCGCGGCGGCTGCAGGTGATGCGGCGGGTGCTGGACGGCACGCTGTACGACGTTTTGCCGTTTGAGTTCCACGAGGAGCGGTCGGGCGGCGGCGAGTACGTGCCGCTGCGCCGGCGGCGGCCGAGCGTGCGCTATGCGCTGTGCCGGGTGGTGGTGGAGGACAGCGTGGCGCTGCTGTTCAGCGACGGGCACATGCCGACCGTGGCCAGCCCGGACCCCCTGGTGCGGGACGCGCTGGCGGCGCTGGTGCGGGAATGCCGGCTGAACCAGGTGATGACGGAGGCGGCGATCCGGGGCAGCATCGGCTCGGCCTGCGTGCTGATGCGGATCCTGCGGGGCCGGGTGTTCCTGGACGTGCTGGACACGGTTTGGCTGACGCCCGTGTGGGAAGCGGAAGCGCCGGACACGCTCCATTCGGTGACGGAACGGTACAAGGTGCCGGGGGCGGAGCTGGAAGCGGCGGGGTTCGCCGTGGAGGACCCCGGGGCGACCTACTGGTTCCAGCGGCGCTGGGATGCGACCCACGAGACCTGGTTCGTGCCGCAGCGCGTGGGGGCGCCGGGGGAGCCGGCGGTGGACCGGCGGCGCAGCGTGCGGCACGGGCTGGGGTTCGTGCCGCTGGTGTGGGTGCGGAACCTGCCGGGCGGCGAAGCGCCGGACGGGGCGTGCACCTTCCGCGCGGCGGTGGAGACGGGGATCGAGATCGATTACCAGCTCAGCCAGGCCGGGCGGGGATTGAAGTACTCGTCGGACCCGACGCTGCTCATCAAGGAGCCGGCGGGGATCGAGGGCGATCTGGTGCGCAGCGCCGGCAACGCGCTGGTGGTGAGCGAGAAGGGCGACGCGCGGCTGCTGGAGATCGGCGGCACGGCGGCGGCGGCGGTGCTGGATTACGTGCGGGTGCTGCGGGAGCTGGCGCTGGAAGGGATGCACGGCAACCGGGCGGATGCGAGCCGGATCAGCGCGCCGCAGTCCGGGCGGGCCTTGGAGCTGATGAACCAGGGGCTGGTGTGGCTCGCGGACAGCTTGCGGGTGTCGTACGGGGAGGCGGTGCTGCAGCTGTGCCGGATGATGCTGCGGGCCGGGGAGGTTTACCCGCTGACCGCCGGGGGGCGGGCGGTGGGGCCGCTGGACCCAGCGGCGGAGCTGCGGCTGTCGTGGCCGCCTTGGTATCCCGTGACCAGCGAGGATCGGGCGCGGGACGCGGCGACGCTGGTGGCGCTGGTGCAGGCGGGGCAGTTGAGCCGGGAAACGGCGCGGCGGCTGATGGCAGCGGATTGGGGCCTGGTGGACGTGGCGGGCGAGCAGGCCCGGGTGGATCGTGACATGGGAGATGCGGCATGAGCGAGCAGATGGACGGGATGGACGCAACCGAGGATATGGCGGCGGAGGTCGCGGCGCTGCGGGCGCGGGTGGTGCAGGCGGAGCTGCGGACCGAAGCCGTCCGGGCGGGGATGGTGGATCTCGATGGGGTGCGGCTGATCGACGCTTCGGGGCTGGTGCTGGGGCCGGACGGGGTGGAGGGGGCGGCGGAGCTGGTCGCGCGGATGCGGGAGGCGAAGCCTTGGCTGTTTGGGCGCGGGGGGGTGAGCAGCAGCAGCGCCGGGCGCGCGCCGGTGGCGGCGGCGCCCAAGGCGAAAACGGCGATGGAGATGTCGGAGGAGGAATGGCGCGCGGCGCGGGCGGAGTTGCTGCGGCGGCGGTGAAGGGGGCGCCGTGCCGCTCGGTGGGGAGCGGCGCGGCGTGCGACGCGGGGCATGGATTGTCATGCCGGGCGGGTTGAATGGCCGCATGTAAGATCAGGAGGCGACGCGTTGGACGGATCAAAGGGCGATGCGGTGAGGGACGAGGCGATGCCGTACGGCGTGGACACCATCCGGCTGCGCATCAGTTTTCCGGCCGCGCCGGTGTCGCAGGGCTATAACGGGCGGATGTGGCGGATGCGGCCGCTGCGGGGGTGGACGGGCGGGGCCGAGTGGGACGCGCGGGAGGCGGCGAGGAGGGGCGGGGATTACGGCGGCTCCATGGCGATGGGTTCGGATCACGCGCCCATTCTCCCGGGAGAGAACCAGGCTGTGCCGGCCAGCCAAGCCGTCGAGGGTGGGGGACCCGCTTCCGAACTGCTGGCGGCGTTCCGTGCGCAGCGCATGGGTGCGCTCGGGGGTCAAGGACCGGCGGCGGACGGGGCCGATGCCGGGCACGCACGGGCCGTCGCATTGCCGAGCCTGGACGTGATCCCGTCCGGCGCGCCCATCAGCGCACCCAACGCGGACCCTTACGCCAGCAGCGACATGGGAGGCGCCACGGTGCGGCTGGGGACGGTCACGCTTAGCCATGCTTCCCGATTGGGCGATCTCTCGATGCGCTACGAGACGGGTCACAGCCCGGGACAAGAGGGGAAAGCGGCGGGAGTTGTTTCAAGTGGCGCCATGGATCCCGGCGGCGTGTCGTATGGCGCCTACCAGTTCGCCAGTTCCGGGGCCGGTGGCCGACAGGTGCAGGCGTTCCTGAAGAGTCCTGAAGGCGCACGCTGGGCCGACCGGTTCAAGGATATGGACCCAACCCAGCCGGACGGTGCTTTCGCGCATGAGTGGAAGAGGATCGCGGCCGATGAGCCAAATAGCTTCTTTCAAGCGCAGCTTGAATACATTAAACGTACCCATTATGACCCGGTGGTCCAGAACGTGCAGCACGTCACCGGCTTGGACATCAACCAGCGGTCAAGGGCGCTGCAAAACGTCGTTTGGTCCACGTCCGTCCAGCACGGCAGGGCGGCAAGCCTTATCGCCCGCGCGGTGCAGCAGGTCGGCCCTCAGGGCAATCTCTCCAACGCCGCCCATGATCGCAAGCTTATCGATCAGCTCTACGCCGTTCGCAATGCCTACGTTGACGCGCTGGGCCGGCCTGATCTGAAAACCCGCTATGCTGCCGAGCAGCGCGACGCCCTCAGGGAGTTGGAGGGTGAGAAGCCATGACGCCTCGGGGCTTGGCCAGCTTGGGCTTCGCTCTTGGGGCAGCGGCGTTGGTCTCGATCTCCGCTTCTCATGCGCAGTCTTACGAGCAGTGCCAGGCGCAGGCGGGCGGGGTCATCCCGAGCCTCAAGGAGTGCGACGCTGCCGAACTGGGTCGTCGCGAGGCGATGCTGAACAGGCTCTACAAGCAGGTTTTGGCTGTCGTCAGCCCTGAGCGGCGGGAAGGGTTGCGCAAGGCCGAGCGCGCCTGGGTAGCCTTTGCCGACACCGAGTGTGATTTCCGCATGTCGGCGGAGGCCGGCGGCATGAACGCGCCGCTGGTCTATAACGCTTGCCGCCTAGAGCTGATCGCACGCCGCATCGAGGATCTGCAAAGGGCGCTCAAGGTCGCGCAGTTCTAGGAGCCTTGCGTGGGAGGTACGCACCAGCGCTCCTCCACACGCACGGCGTAACCGTTGAGGAACTGATGAAGCGTTCAGTTCCTGCAGCCGTGATCTTCACGGCGTTGGCCGCCGTTCCCGCCCCGGCCTGGGCCAAATCATCAACATCGCCGTGCCGCGCGCCGGAGCCGGTCCTGTTCACCTGCGACGTGGGAACCGAGACGGTGTCGATCTGCGGACAGGAACAGGGCGGTGCCGCCTACCGTTTCGGGCGTGCAAGCCGCATCGAGCTTGAAGCCACCGACCTGCACCGCGCCCATGAAGGCTGGTGGGGCGGCGGCGAGACGCAGGTGTATGCCGACACGCCGACGCATCGCTACATCGTTTATGACCAGATGGTCAGGACCGCGTTCGGCCACGACGGGCTGCACGACGCGAAGATCACGACCGGCTTGTTGGTGCAGCGCGGGGGGCGGACGGTCTCGAACCGGGAATGCGCATTGCCGAAGACCTACGACCCGTCCACGGCAGTCTTCGACCAGCAGTCTATTCAAAAGCTGATACCGGAGGGCGCCTACGTGCCCCACTGAGCCGCCGCGAGGGCGCGTTCGCCCGCGAGAGAAAATTTTCACTTACATAAGAAAAAACTCTTGCGCAGCCGCCCCAAGAAACCGATCACTCTTCCTTAGGGTGGCGGTGCCCGCGCGGCGCGGCTGAGCGACCCACGACCAACGGCTTCCCCACCCGCCCGGCACCCGCCGCGGCGGGTTTTTTCATGGGCAGAAAGGGCTTCATCCATGGGCATCCAGAACTTTCCGGCGATCCTGCAGCCGATCATCCAGCAGGGCTTCCTGGAACGGGAGTTCCTGCAAGCCATGCGGTCCAAGCTCGGCTACCGGGCCTGCGCGGACCGGCAGGAGTTCGCGGTGGGGATCGGCGAAACGCTGACCAAGACGCGGGCCGGGCTGAAGCCGTCCGTCACCACGCCGCTGCCGCCGGCCACCAACACCAACTTCGACAACGGCTTGACGCCGCAGGGCTGGGGCGTCGAGCAGTTCACCATCACCATCAACCATTACGCGGCGACGACGGACCTCAACATGGTGACGTCGCGGGTGGGGATCGGCAGCCAGTTCCTGCAGAACGCGGCGATCAACGGGGAGCAGGCGGCGCGGAGCCTGGACGAGCTGGCGCGCAACGCTTTGTTCGCGCCGTATTTCGGGGGCAACACGCGGGTGCGGACGGCGCTGACCTCGGCGGGGCCGACGGTGGCGGTGGACGACATCCGCGGCTTCACCACGGCCTGGGTGAACGGGGTGCAGGGGCCGGTGGGGGCGACCACCAGCCTCACGGTCACCATCGGCTCCAACGTTTACACGGTGGTGGGCGCGGCGGCGGACGCGACCAACGGCTCGCTGGCGCCGGGGGGGATTTCGGGGACGCTGACGTGCTCCTCCAACGTGAGCGTGTCGGACGGGGCGGCGGGCAACGCGGTGCAGGCGGCGAACGCGAGCGTCATCGCGCGGCCCAACGGGCGCGGCACGGCGGCGGCGCTGCAGGCCACGGACGAGCTGACGATCAGCGTGCTGCTGGACGCGGTGAGCAAGCTGCGGCTCAACGCGGTGCCGGACATCGCGGGGGCGTACAACTGCTACCTCGATGCGGTGAGCGCGCGGCAGTTGTTCGCGGACGCGGATTTCCGGCAGTTGTTCCAGGGGGCGACGAGCGCCAACCAGGTGTTCGCGTCCGGCATGGTGAACAACTTCCTGGGGCTGCGCTTCATTCCGACCACGGAAGCGTACGTGCAGCCGCACCCGACGCTGCCGGGCGCCGTGATCCGGCGGCCGATCATCGTGGGGCAGGGGGCGCTGATCGAGGGCGACTTCGCCGGCATGGCGGCGCAGGACGTGGCGCCGGCGGACAGCATCATCTCCATGGTCGATGGCATCGCCATGGTGACGCGCGAGCCGCTGGACCGGTTGCAGCAGATCATTGCGCAGTCCTGGTACTGGATCGGCGGGTTCTGCGCGCCGTCCGACACGCTGACCAACCCGAGCGTCGTGCCGACGGCGACCAACGCCGCCTTCAAGCGGGCGGTGATGGTGGAGCACATCGGCTGAAGGGGGCGCCCATGCTGAGCGAGCGGGAACGGACGGACGCGCGGCGGTTCCTCGGCTACCCCGCGCACGGGGCGGACCTGTCGGGCGCCATGAGCTGGTGGTTCGTGCAGGCGGGCGGGA
>CAXTUO010000173.1:0-4325 GCA_964247175.1 uncultured Acetobacteraceae bacterium
CTGCACCGCCGCCACGTCGCCCGCGTCCAGCGCCCGGGCGAGCGTGTCGGCGAACTCCGGCCCGGCCGTGGCCGGCGTCACGAGATAAAGCCGGCACGGGTCCCCCCCGCCCGGCTCGCCCGCCTTGGCCGCCGCCTTCGCCAATACTCAGGCTTCGAGGTAAAGGTCGATGATCTTGCCGAGCATGGCCATCGCCTCCGCTTCCGGCCGCTGGAAGGTGTTGCGGCCGATGATGCTGCCGTTGGCGCCGCCGTCGCGGATGCCGCGGATGTCCTCAAGGATGCTGTCCACGTCGCCGCGCGTCTCTCCGCCGGAGAACACGACGAGGCGCCGCCCGTTGAAGCAGCACTGCACCACGTGGGCGACCCGCTTCGCCATGGTCGAGATGTCGATTTCCTGCGTCGCGTAGGTCTTCTTCGCGGCTTCCAGGCTCACCACGGCGGTCGGCGGCTTCACCTTGATGATGTGGGCGCCCAGCAGCGCCGCCATGTGCGCGGCGTAGGCGCAGATATCGACCGCGGTTTCCGCCGCCTTGTCCAGCGCCGGGCCGCGCGGGTAGCTCCACACCACGACGGCGAGGCCGACGGACTTGGCCTCCTCCGCCATCTCGCGCAGCTCCTCCATCTGGGCAAAGGCGTACTCGCTGCCGGGGTAGATGGTGAAGCCGATGGCCGAGCAGCCGAGGCGCAGCGCGTCCGCGACCGATCCCGTCACGGCCTGGTCCTTCTCGGTCGCCAGGCTGTTGCTGCTGTTCACCTTGAGGATGGTCGGCAGCGCGCCCGCATAGGTGCCCGCCCCGGCCTCGATCATGCCGAGCGGCGCCGCGTAGGCGTTCAGCCCGGCCGAAAGCGCCAGGCGGAAATGGTATTGCGGGTCGTAAGCCGCCGGGTTTGGCGCGAAGGAGCGGGCCGGGCCGTGCTCGAAGCCCTGATCGACCGGCAGGATCACCATCTTGCCGGTGCCGGACAGCCGGCCCTGCATCAGGATGCGGGCGAGGTTCGCCTTGGTCCCGGGATTGTCGCTCTCGTAGTTGTTCAGGATCGCTTTAACGGTCGATGTGACTTCCATGGTGGCCCCCATCCGCTGCACGCTTTCGCGCGGCTTAGCCGATGGGCGCGCCCCTGTCACGCCAAGCCAGGCATGGAGCCGCCGCAAGGCCCCGCGATCGTTCACATCCAATGCTGCCGGCGGTTCCGCGAGCAGCCGTGCGCCCTGCGCCGCGGCACGCTCGGCGATGTCGGCAAAGGCCGGGCCGGGCCGCAGGACGACCAGGCGGCAGCCGAGGCTCAGCGCCTCCAGCGCGCGGCCCGGCGCGTCGCCGCAGTCCAGCACGTCGGGCGGGTCAAGCCCCGGGAACTCGGCCCGCAGCGCGGCCACCAGGGCACGCCACCAGGCCGCGCCGGCGTAGGATGGGGCACCCGGCGCGGAAAGCAGGGTCACCGGGCGCCCGGGCCGCAGCGCCGCCTGCCCGTGCGGCAGGCCGTGGATGACAACGGCCGGAGGAAGCGGCAGCGGGCCGGTCCGGGACGAGCCGCTTGCCACCTTTAAAGGACGGGGGCGGTCTGCGTCAGGGTGACGCCGCTGCCGGAGTCCGTCCGGACCGGCTCGTAGCTGTTGCCCGACTCTGGAAAGCAATGAAGTTCGCAATCAGGCATTTCAACTCCGCGCCTTGCCCCGGATGCACGCCCCTTCGCTCCCCGCGCGGACTTCGCGGCCCCGGCGTCATGCCACGCGCGCCTGCCGCGGCCAAGGCGGTCCAGGCACGGCCGATTTTAACATGCTTGACGTTCAAGCGGTTACAGGCTTTCTGTTCAAGTCGGAACGAAGCCCCGGGACAGAGCCATGGACAACGACACCCAACCTGCCCAGATCGCACCTGTTCAGGCCGCACCGGCCCAGGCTGCACCTGCTGGGGCCGCCCATCCCGCCGAACGGCTGGAAGCCGCGCTGGCGCGCATCGCCCGGCAGGCCAACGCGCCCGACCCGGTGGCAACCGAGGTCGCTGCCCGCCTTGACGGCCTGATCGCGCAACTGCGCAGCGCGCTCGAACAGTAGGGGATCGCGACCGTGGCCCAGCTCACCGTGAAGATCAACGGCTACGCCTACACCGTCGCCTGCGCGGACGGGCAGGAGCAGCACCTGCAGGCCATGGCCGAGCAGGTGGAGTCGCGGGTGGACCGGATCAGGGCGCTCGGCAGCCAGAGCGGCGAGGCCCGCCTGCTGGTGCAGGCGGCGCTGCTGATGGCGGACGAGCTGCACGACCTGAAGCTGGAGATGGCGGCGCTGCGCCGGGCCAGGCCGGTGACGGCGGAGGACGGGGCGCTGAATGACCGCCTGTCGGTGCTGGCCGATCGCGCGGAGGAGATTGCAGCGACGCTGGAGAGGCACTAAGTAAGCAGGGCGGGGCTGCCCGGTGCGTCAGGTACTACACCCCCGGGGCCAATAAGCACTCCCTTGGGAGCTGGCTCTACTGTGGCCGTGGTCATGGCAACCGGCGCCCACCTGCGCAAGCAGGCTTCGGGAGGGTGAGACGCCAACGGCCAGGGTGGCTCCGTATTCCTCCATGATCGACATCAAGCAACAGCAGCGTGCCGCCGCCCTCGCCGCCCGGGCCGGACAGGACCCGTCGCTCGGCGTGCACCTGGCGGGGCGGCTCCTGGGGGGCTGGCGCTTCCGGTCCGGCTCGGTCATCGCCGGGTTCTGGCCTTTGGCTGGCGAGATCGACATCCGCCCGCTGCTGCTGGCCTTGGCCGGCCGGGGCCACCCGGTTGTGCTTCCGGTGACGCCGGCGCGCGGCAACCCCCTGAGTTTCCAGCGTTGGCGGCCCGGCGACGTGTTGGTCCAGGAACGGTTCGGCACGGTCCGGCCCACCGGCGAACCCATGGCGCCTGACCTGCTGCTCGTGCCGCTGCTCGCCTTCGACGGCTGCGGCCGGCGCTTGGGGTATGGCGGCGGCTTCTACGACCGGACGCTTGCCGGCCTGCCTGGCCGGATTGCCATCGGCTGCGCCTTCGCGGCGCAGCATGTGGACTGCGTCGCGGCGGACGTGCATGACATCCCGCTCCAGGCCGTCGCAACCGAGCGCGGCCTCATGCTTCCGAAGGACTGACCATGCGTATCTTGTTCCTGGGCGACGTGGTCGGGCGGTCGGGCCGGGACGCCGTGGCCGCCGCCCTGCCGCGGCTGCGGGCCGCGCTGCTGGCGGACCTCGTGGTGGTGAATGGGGAGAACGCCAGCCACGGCTTCGGCCTGGCGCCCGAGATGGCGCAGGCCCTGTTCGCCGCGGGCGCCGACGTGATCACGCTCGGCAACCATTCCTGGGACCGGCGCGAGCTGATCCCCTACATCGCGCAGGAGCCGCGGGTGGTCCGGCCGCTGAACTTCCCGCCGGGCACGCCGGGCGCCGGGTCGTTCGTCGTGGCGCTGGCAGACGGGCGACGGGCGCTGGTGCTGAACGCCATGGGCCGGCTGTTCATGGACGCGCTGGATTGCCCGTTCCGCGGCACGGCGGAGCTGCTGGCCCGCTTTAAGCTCGGCGCCAGCGTGTCGGCGGTCGTGGCCGACTTCCACGCGGAGGCGACGAGCGAGAAGATGGCCTATGCCCATTCCTTCGACGGCGCCGTGTCGCTCGTGGTCGGCACCCACACGCATTGCCCCTCGGCCGACCACCAGATCCTGCCGGGCGGCACCGCGTTCCAATCGGACGCCGGCATGTGCGGCGACTACGACAGCGTGATCGGCATGGCCAAGGAGGGCGCCGCCGCCCGCTTCTGGTCCAAGATGCCTGGGGAGCGGATGCAGCCGGCGGGGGGCGAGGCGACGGTGTGCGGGTTGTTCGTGGTGACGGATGACCGGACGGGGCTGGCGGTCAGCGTGGAGCCGGTGCGGCAGGGCGGGCGGCTGTCGCAGGCGATGCCGGCTGGTGTCTCGGCCTGACTATCCGCAACTGGCGCGCAACAGACCGAAAAGCCCGTCCGGGCTTTTAGCCGAACACCAAATCCAGCGTTACAACGATCTCCGGCGCGAGGGCGAGGCCGATTTGGTCGCCTGGCTGGTGCGTGGTCATCTCGCCGTAAGCATCGCCGTCCGGCTTCCGGTAGGCGCACAGCACACGGCGCTGCAAATCAACGATCCACAGCTCGGCGATGCCGGCGCGCGAATACAAGGGCAATTTCACCTTTTGGTCGAAGCGGAGCGAACTGTCTGCCACTTCGACCAAGAGCAGGACGTCGGCAGGACCGGGTCGCTCACCCGTCGCGTAGAAGTCAGCACGCCGCCGCAAGACGGCCAAGTCGGGCTGCGGTTCGCTCGATGGATCGAGCCGG
>CAXTUO010000173.1:4335-7175 GCA_964247175.1 uncultured Acetobacteraceae bacterium
GCCATGAACAGCGCCTCATTCAACCCGCCGACGATGGCCGCGTGGCCTTGGCCTATCGGCGCCATGTCGATCAGGTCCCCATCGATCAATTCTATCCGGTCGCCCTCGCCAAAGACGCCGGCTTCGACCATGCGATGATACTTGTCCACACCCAGCCTGTGCCGGACTGGGACGGTCGCCAAGTCGTCCATGGGCAACTCCGTCCTTCCAAAGGAACCTTATCATGCCTGCGGCCCGGTTGGCACGTGTCACGCGACCGCCGCGGCCGCTTTCCGATTGGATGCCGGGATGTGTGGCTGTGCGGTTTGGGTCTAAAATGCCGGGCGGGCCGTTGCAGCCGGCGGGCGGCTGTCGCAGGCAATGTCGGCCCCACTCAATCAGTGAACTCGACGTGCCGGTCAAAAACAATGCGGCCGTTGTCGTTGCGTACGATGTTGTATCCGTGCAGGCCGTCGCCATTCTCGTCGAACCTGTACTCGCCTTCGGCCCCCCTGAACCCTTGGGTCGCGAGAATCGCGCTCCGGACCTTCTCGGGATCGGTGTTGCCCGCTTTGTTGATCCCATTGGCGAGCACCAGCAGGCCATCATAGACCCAAGCCGCGGCTGGGTCGGCCTTGTCCTTGTAAAGCTGCTGAAAGCGGTCAGCGAAGGCGCGCGCTTCCGGGTTCGCGTCTGCCACGAAATCGGTGACGCCGTATGTGCCATGTAGCGCGCTGCCGGCCAGTCTGAGCGTCGTGGTGAAAGTGATGGTGGGCGAGCCGATCCAGGCGGCGCCGACGCCGAGTTGGCGCAGTTGACGCGCGAACAGCGCCAGGTCGTTCTCGAACGTGAAGTAGCTGCAAATCAAGTCGGCGCCGGACTGCTTGATCGCCAGCACCGCCGGCGTGAAGTCGGGCTGCTGGTTGGTGTAGCCCTGGGTTAGCAAGGGTTTCGTGCCGAGCCGGTCCAGCGCCTCGGCCAGCGTGCGCGCGGCGCTGCTGCCGAAGGCGTCCGTGGAATGGATGATCGCCCAGTTCTGCTTCTTCAGCGTCGTCGTGCCGAAATCGGCGATCACCCGGGCCGAGTAACGGTCGTTGGGCCGCGCACGGAACATCCAGCGGTAGCCCAGGTGGGTCAGGGTCGGATCGGTGCCGCCCATGACCGTCGGCTTGGCGACTTTCTGAACGTCGGGCGCGATCGCGTGCAGCAACGTGGACCGGTTGGACGCCAGGAAGCCCACGAGGTCGCCGCGCGCGGCTAAGCGCGAGAAGGCCAGGACGCCGCCCGGGTTGGTGCTCTGGTCATCCTCGACAAATAGCTCGACGGGGCGGCCGAGGACGCCGCCCGCGGCGTTGACCACCTCGCCGGCCTGCTTCGCGCCGTTCACCTGGCGCTGCCCGGCCTCCGCCGCCGGTCCGGTGAGCGGGACCACCAGCCCGACCTTGACCGTCTCGGTTGCCCTCGCAACTCTGGGGGCGGTAAGCGCGGAGCAGGCCACCAGGATCGCGGTGCGCCGGGTAACCGGCACGCATCGCGGGGAAATGGCCGTCACGATCGTCCGATAAGGGGCCGTGGTCGCCGTGTCTCGCATGACGCGCTTCCCTCCGCCTGAATCGTCCCGGGTGGCCCGGTGTCGTTCTGTTCAGCGTTGTCCTTTCAGCCCAGTGCCCGCAACAGGAATCGAATGTTCGAAGACGCTTGCCGTTTGCGCCAATCAAGTACACTCAACCGAACTCCCCGCGCTGGAGTTTAGGTTCCGACTCCGGGTCCCGACTGCTACACCACCGCTTGAACCCACAGGGATAGAGACCACCGCGCGATGGCCGGCCATAGCCAGTTCAAGAACATCATGCACCGCAAGGGCGCGCAGGACGCCCGGCGTGCCCGGCAGTTCGCCAAGCTGATCCGCGAGATCACCGTCTCCGCCCGCATCGGCCTGCCCGATCCCGCCGCCAACCCGCGGCTCCGCGCCGCCATGGCGGAGGCGCGCGGCGCCAACATGCCGCGCGACACCATCGAGCGCGCGGTGAAGAAGGCGACCGGCGCCGCCGGCGGCGAGGACTACGTGGACGTGCGCTACGAGGGCTACGGCCCCGCCGGCGTCGCCGTGATCGTCGAGGCGCTGACCGACAACCGCAACCGCACCGCCTCCGACGTGCGGGCCGCGTTCAACAAGCATGGCGGGGCGTTGGGGGAGACCAACTCGGTCGCCTTCATGTTCACGCGCCTGGGCGTCATCCAGTATCCGCCGGAGGCCGCCACCGCCGACGCCATGCTGGAAGCGGCCATCGACGCCGGGGCGGACAACGTCGAGAGCGGGCCGGAAGGGCATGAAGTCACCTGCGCTCCTGACGACTGGCAGGCGGTGCGCGATGCGCTGGAGGGGCGGTTCGGCCCGCCCGCCGCTGCCCGCCTCGACTGGCGGCCCGGCACCACGGTGACGCTCGACGAGGAGCGCGCGGCCAGCCTGTTGAAGCTGATCGACGCACTGGAGGACAACGACGACGTGCAGAACGTTTACGCCAACTTCGAGATCCCCGACGCCGTGATGCAGGCGCTGTCGGCCTGATGGCACGCCTGATGGGGATCGACCCCGGGCTGCGCTTCACCGGTTGGGGCGTCATCGACGTGCAGGGCAACCGGCTGCGCCACGTCGCCGACGGCGTGATCGCCACCGACAACACGGACAGCGTGCCGCACCGCCTGAAATTCCTGCACGATGCGCTCACCTTGCTGTTCCGGGAGCACCGTCCGGACGAGGCGGCGGTCGAGGAAACCTACGTGAACCGCAACGGCACCGCGACGCTGAAGCTCGGCTACGCCCGCGGGGTCGCGCTGCTGGCGCCGGCGATGGCGGGCAT
>CAXTUO010000174.1:0-7168 GCA_964247175.1 uncultured Acetobacteraceae bacterium
ATCCTGCCGAGCGTGCGGTCCAAGTACGTGACGAAAACCAGCCAAGCGGTGAACCGCGAACTCGCGCTGCGCTATGCGCCCGGCGAGGCGGACGAAACCGGGACCGGCCGGGTCGTGTTCATGGACCTGGCCGCCTTGTTCCTGCGCGACGGCCAGGTGGACCGGACGCAGTTCTATGATGACCTGCTCGATCCGCCGGACCCGCCGCTGCACCCCACGGCGCAGGCCCAGGCGCGCATGGCCGAGGCGATCGAGCCGACCTTGGCGGCGATGCTGGGGGACCGGCCCAAGATGGGCTGAGTGGGCGGTGGTGCTGTCACAGGGAATCGAACCCTGGGCCTCCTCATTACCAATGAGGTGCTCTACCGCTGAGCTATGACAGCCTGTATCGCCTGTCTCAACTCTTGGACGGGCAGGTTGTACGCGGGATCGACGTAGCCCGGTTGCGGAGCAAGGTCAACATTCCGCGCTGTGGTCGGCAGGAAACGTTGTCTTGGATTTGGAATGAGGCGATGGCCGCCGGCTGGAATGGGCGCGTACCCCGGCGCCCATGCTCGCCAAAGCAGCTCCGTTTCCGGTGACGGGGTCGCGCTGCCCACAGACTCCGGTGGGCAACGGTGCCGCACGGCGGTCCCACGATGCCCGATGCAAGATACTGCCTGGCCGTTAAGCTGGCTGGACGCGGTCCGGACCGGTCAACGGGCGACCCGGCGCCTTGGTAGGACGCCGCCGCTGCCAAGCTGACGACGTCGGACCGACGCCTCCCACGCTTGCAGCCGAACGGCCACTTGACTGTTCCGAGATGACGTGCAGCACACATCGTCGTGAACGAATAGGTTTTGATATTCAAACGATATGTTGCTAAAAGTTGAGACACGTCGCGTTATCTTAACGTTCCAGTAGCGGATCGGAGTGTGGGCGGGCGCTCCGGCAGGACATGCCGGAATGCCTGACGCGCGCCCTCGCGGTCCGGGCGGATGTGGGCATGGAGGGTGAGCATTGGACATCGGAATGGTCGCGCCGGGTTGGCCGTCAACGGACGTGTTGTCGGTGGAAGAGCGGTTCGCCCCGCGCAACACCTCCGTGGCCCGCGCCGGCGATGCGGGCGTCCGCGTGCGGGTCATCGTGTCGGGATGGGCCTATCGCTACCGCACGCTGCATGACGGCCGCCGGCAGATCCTCAACGTCCTGCTGCCGGGCGACACCTTCGGGCTGGAAACGCTGTTCGAGCAGCCTGCTCAGGCTTCGGTCCAGACATCGACGGCGCTGACCTACTTCGCCTTGTCCTCCACCGACTTGACGACCGCGTTCGACGTTCTGCCGGAATTTCGCCGGCAACTCTATCAGCTCGTCCTGGCCGAGAAGGCGGCGACGGAGGATTGGCTGGTCCGGCTCGGCCAGTTCGATGCCGAGGAACGCACCGCCGCGCTGCTGATCTCTTTGCACCGCCGGCTGCGACAGTGCGGCCTCGCCTCCGAGTCGAGCTTCGTGCTTGAGCTGACCCAGCAGGAAATGGCGGACACGCTTGGCCTGCACGTCATCCATGTCAACCGCGTGCTCGGGCGGCTGCGGGCCCGCAAGCTGCTTTCCACCAGCGGCAAGACCGTGACCCTGCATGACTTCCCGCAACTCGCGGAATTGGTGCCGCCGCTGCACCGTCCCGGGACGCTCCCTCCGCTCGCCGCGGGCGAGTTCTTGAGCGCTCCATGAGCGCTTGACGTTGCGGCAGGACCGGCATCTCCTGCCGCCATGACCAAGCCGCAACCGATCCCAGCGCCCGCGCCCCGCGCCGACCCGCGCGAGGCTCGGCTGGAGCGCGAAGCCGCCGCGCTGCGGGAAAACCTGCGGCGCCGCAAGCAGCAGGCCCGCGCACGGGCGGAGCCAAGCGCGCCGGCGCCCGATCACGACCAAGCGCTGCCCGGCGCCGATGGAGGCTAGACGCGACTCCCAGCCATCGGGTTAGGTGCGCCCATGTCCGTGATGCCCGACCATTGGATACGCCGCATGGCGCAGGACCATGCCATGATCGACCCGTTCGTCGAAACCCAGCGGCGCGACGGGGTGATCAGCTACGGCCTGTCCAGCTACGGCTACGACGCCCGCGTATCCGACGAATTCAAGGTGTTCACCAACGTCGATAGCGCGGTGGTCGATCCCAAGGCATTCAGCCCCGACAGCTTCGTGAGCCGCCAAGGCCCCACCTGCACCATCCCGCCCAACTCCTTCGTGCTGGCCCACACCGTCGAGTACTTCCGCATCCCGCGCGACATCCTGGTGATCTGCCTGGGCAAGAGCACCTACGCCCGCTGCGGCATCATCGTGAACGTGACGCCGCTGGAGCCGGAATGGGAGGGCCAGGTCACGATCGAGATCAGCAACACCACGCCGCTCCCCGCCCGCATCCATGCGCATGAGGGCATCTGCCAATTCCTGTTCCTCCAAGGGTCCAGCCCGCCGGAGGTCAGCTATGCCGACAAGGCCGGCAAGTACATGCGCCAGCGCGGCGTCTCGCTGCCGCGGTTGTAGGGGAAGCCGAATGGACCGTATCCGAATCCGCGGCGGCCGGCCGCTGCACGGCGAGCTGCCCATCGGCGGTGCGAAGAATGCCGCCCTGCCGTTGATGACGGCGGGCATGCTGACCGACGACCGCCTGCTGCTCGGCAACGTGCCGCAGCTCGCAGACATCGCCACCATGTCGGCGCTGATCGCGCAGCACGGCGTGGCCGTCGTGCCGGACGGGCGCACGCTGTCGATCGGCGGTCCCATCTCCAACACGGAAGCGCCATACGAGATCGTCCGCAAGATGCGCGCCTCCATCCTGGTGCTCGGCCCCCTGCTGGCGCGGGTGCGGGAAGCGCGGGTGTCCCTGCCCGGCGGCTGCGCCATCGGCACGCGCCCGGTCGATCTGCACCTCAAGGGGCTGGAGCAGATGGGCGCGGTCATCCGGCTGGACGGCGGCTACGTGCACGCTTCCGCGCCGGGCGGACTGCGCGGGGCGGTGATCGTGCTGCCCTTCGCCTCGGTCGGCGCGACCGAGAACCTGTTGATGGCCGCGACCCTCGCGGAGGGCCGGACGGAGATCGCGAACGCGGCGCGCGAGCCGGAAATCGGCGACCTCGCCGCCTGCCTGGTCGCGATGGGCGCGCAGATCGCCGGCATCGGCTCCGGCACGCTGGTGGTGGACGGCGTGCCCCGGCTGCACGGCGCTGCGCACCCCATCGTCGCCGACCGGATCGAGACCGGCACCTACGCCTGCGCCGCCGCCATCACCGGGGGGGAGGTCCGGTTGCTCGGCGGCCAGTTGGCCCATCTGGGCGCGGTCGCCGACGCGATGCGGAGCGCAGGCGTCGAGATGACGGAGGGGGACGGCGCGCTCCTGGTGCGCCGGCGGGACGGCCTGCACGGGGCGGACGCGATGACGGAGCCGTATCCGGGCTTCCCCACCGACATGCAGGCGCAGTTCATGGCGCTGATGTCGGTCGCGGAAGGCGCCGCCATGGTGACGGAGACCATCTTCGAGAACCGCTTCATGCACGTGCCCGAGCTGAACCGCATGGGCGCCAGCATCAACGTGCACGGCACGAGCGCCATCGTGCGCGGCGTGCGCCGCTTGTCGGGGGCGCCGGTCATGGCGACGGACCTTCGGGCCTCAGTCTCGCTGGTGCTGGCGGGCCTGGCGGCGCGGGGCGAGACGACCGTGAACCGGGTGTATCACCTGGACCGCGGCTACGAGGCGTTGGAGCAGAAGCTTGCGGCGTGCGGCGCGGACATAGAACGCATCCCCGGCTGAGGGTTCCGGCCGCCGCCGCCGGGTGCTAGATGGCGGGTGTTCGCAACCCTCCGCCACGGCCAGGAGCCTGCATGTCCGCCCCCTTCCCGGCCGCGTCGCTCGCGCCGGAAGCCCAGCTTCCCATCATCCTGGCGCTGCCCAAGGGCCGCATCCTCGGGGAATGCGCGCCCGTGCTGGAGCGCGCCGGGATACGCCCGGCGGCGGACTACGCCGACGAGGACAGCGGACGCCTGCGCTTTCCGACCGACGACCCGGCGCTCGACATCGTGCGGGTCCGTCCGTTCGACGTCGCGACCTTCGTGGCGTTCGGCGCGGCGCATATCGGCATCTGCGGCGCGGACGTGCTGATGGAGTTCGACTACCCAGAGATTTACGCGCCGCTCGACCTCGGCATCGGGCGGTGCCGGGTCAGCGTGGCGGAGCCGGCGGCGGGCGTGGGTGCCGACGATCCCGCCACCTGGTCCTGCGTCCGCGTCGCGACCAAGTACCCGAACATCGCCCGGCGGCACTACGCGGCGCGCGGCGTGCAGGCGGAAATCGTGCACCTGAACGGCGCGATGGAACTGGCGCCGGGCCTCGGCCTGTCCCGCTTGATCGTGGACCTCGTGCAGACCGGCAACACGCTGCGGGCGAACGGGCTGCAGGAAACGGAGGTGATCGCGCATGTGACCAGCCGCCTGATCGTGAACCGCACCGCGCTGAAGACGCAGCCGGAGGCGGTGGGCGCCTGGATCGCGCGCTTCCGTGCGGCCCAGCTTGCGTCCGGCGCGGCATGAGGCGGCTTTCCACCGCGGACCCCGGGTTTGCCGAGGCGTTCCGCAGCCTGCTGCTGGACCGGGACACGGCCGTGGCGGTGGATGGCGTGGTGGCGGAGATCATCGCCGCCGTGCGCGCCCGCGGCGACGCGGCCCTGTGCGAGTACACGGCTGCCTTCGACCGGCAAACGCTGACGCCCGAGACCCTGCGCATCTCGGCGGAGGAGATCACCCAAGCCTCGGCCGGCATCGCCCCGGAGCTTGCCGCGGCGCTCGACCTGGCGGCGCGGCGGATCGAGGCGTTCCACCGCGCCCAGATGCCGTCCGACCTGCGGATGCAGGACGCGGCCGGGCTGGTCCTCGGCATGCGCTGGTCGCCGCTCGATGCCGTGGGGCTGTATGTGCCGGGCGGCAAGGCGGCGTATCCGTCCTCCGTGCTGATGAACGCCCTGCCCGCCCGGGTCGCCGGCGTCGGCCGCATCGCCATGTGCGTGCCCTGCCCCGGCGGCGTGCTGAACCCCTTGGTGCTGGCGGCGGCCAAGCGCGCCGGCGTTTCCGAAATCTACCGCGTGGGCGGGGCGCAAGCCGTGGCCGCGCTGGCCTTTGGCACCGCCAGCATCGCCGCCGTGGACCGCATCGTCGGACCCGGCAATGCCTACGTTGCGGAGGCCAAGCGCCAGGTGTTCGGCCGCGTCGGCATCGACAGCATCGCCGGGCCGTCCGAAGTCGTGGTCCTCGCCGACGCCGACAACGACCCGCGCCACGTCGCCGTGGACCTCCTGGCGCAGGCTGAGCATGACGAGGCCGCGCAGAGCATCCTGATCACCACCGACGCCGCTTTCGCCGACGCCGTTGCCCGCACCGTCGAGGTGGAACTGCCGACCCTGCCGCGCCGCGCCATCGCCGGGGCAAGCTGGCGGGACCACGGCGCCGCCATCGTGGCCCGCGATTGGGAGGAGGCGGCGGCGCTGACCAACGACCTCGCGCCCGAGCACCTGCAGGTCATGGTGGCCGACCCCGCGGCGCTGTTCGGGCGCATCCGCCATGCCGGGGCGGCGTTCCTGGGCCGCAACTGCCCGGAAGCCGTCGGCGACTACGTGGCCGGCCCCAACCACGTCCTGCCGACCGGGCGGACTTCGCGCTTCGCCTCGGGCTTGTCGGTGTTTGATTTCCTGAAACGCACCACATGGGTGGAGGCCGACCGCGCCGCCCTCGGCGAAATCGGCCCGGCGGCAGTGGCGCTGGCGGAGGCGGAAGGATTGCAGGCGCACGCCCGCAGCGTTGCGTTGCGCCTCAGCCAAGGCCCGACGCCTTGATTGCCGGGGCGGGCATGAGCACATTCCGCCTCGAAATCAATTCAAATCTCGTTTTGTGAGTTCAAGGAAACTGATGTCCAAAGAAGACATGATCGAATTCAGCGGCACGGTGCTGGAACTGCTGCCCAACGCCATGTTCCGCGTGAAGCTCGACAACGAGCACAGCATCCTGGCGCACACGTCGGGCAAGATGCGTAAGAACCGCATCCGCGTGCTGGCGGGCGACCGGGTGAACGTCGAGATGACGCCCTACGACCTGTCCAAAGGCCGGATCACATTCCGTTTCAAGTAGGGCCGCTTCAAGTAGGGCCGCTTCAAGTGGGCCGCCCCCGGCCGGCGGCCCGCCGCTGACCGAGCCGGCGATGGCCCATCCGGCGTCTGCGCCGCTTGTCCTGGCGTCCGCCAGCCCGCGCCGGCTCACGCTTCTGGCGCAGATCGGCATCACCCCGGACCGCATCGCAGCCGCGGACATCGACGAAACGCCGCGCCGGGACGAGGCGCCGCGCCGCTACGCCGAGCGCATGGCGTCGGAAAAGGCGGGGCGGATGGCCGAACCCGGCGCTTTCGTGTTGGCAGCCGACACCGTCGTGGCGCTCGGCACCCGCATCATGCCCAAGGCGGCAGACACCGAGGATGTGCGCGCCTGCATGGCCCTGCTGTCCGGGCGGCGCCACCACGTTCTGACGGCGCTCGTGCTGATCGGGCCGGATGGGCGGATCGGCCGGCGGGTGTCCGACAGCGTCGTCGCGTTCTCCCGCTTGGCGCCCGCGCAGCTCGACGCCTACGCGGCGTGCGGCGAGGGCGTGGGCAAGGCCGGCGGCTACGCCATCCAGGGCCGGGCGGCCGGGTTCGCCCGCTTCCTGTCCGGCAGCTACAGCGGCGTGGTCGGCCTGCCGCTGTTCGAGGTGGCGCAACTGCTGCGCGGGCGCGGCTACCCCGTGCCGTGAGCGCGCGCATCCTGGTCGCGTGCAGCCCCGGCGAGTTGCGGGTGGCGGCGGTGCAGGATGGGGCGTTGATCGACTATGCGCTGTGGCGGCCGGGCCGTCCGGACGGAGTGGGCGACCTGCTTCGCGGCCGCGTCATCGCCCGCGTGCCCGCCATGGCCGGCGCGTTCGTCGCGTTGCCGGACGCCGAAGGCTTCCTGCCGGACAGCGAGGGCGCGGATGCGGTGTCCGACGGCATGGCGGTGGCCGTGCGGATCACCCGGTCCGCCCAGGGCGGCAAAGGGCCGCGTCTCAGCGCCCGCGTGGGCGACGCCGACCGCGCCCTGGCCGGCGCCGGGTCGCCGGCACTGCTGGCCCGCGGAC
>CAXTUO010000175.1:0-7153 GCA_964247175.1 uncultured Acetobacteraceae bacterium
TGGGCGGGGACGTAGGAGTTGGGCCGCCCGGTGACGGCCTGCTCGGCCTTTTCACTCAGCGTCATCGCCACCACGCCGGCCGCGCCTGCGAGCGCGCCAACCCCGATCGTCGTCCAGATGCGGCTCATGCAAGTGCTCTCCACGGGAAGCTGCGCCGGGTCGTATGTCGCCACCCCACAACGGCGCAGACAGGCCCAAGGTTCGCCGTGCTGCGTTTCGAGCGGTCCCGACATGGCGGCCAAGCTCTGCTGCGCTCGGGCCCGGGCGCTCGTTCCTGGATGGTCCTACGGTTGGAGAATGCTGTGTGCGTCCGCCTCCACAAGCACGCGGCGCGTATCGCTGGGCCGGCGGCAGCCATGGAATTTGATCGGCCCGGCCGCGAACCGGCCGAAGGTTTCCAGGCGTTCCGTCATCGGCTGGGCCGAGACATCGACCAGCTCGCTGCTGGCGGCATGCAGGCTGGTGCCGCCCCAGGCAAGCCAGTCGTTGCGCCCCAGCGCGACCAGCGGCAGGCCGGGCAGATCAGCCCGACGACGTCCAGCCCCGGCCCATGTAGCCCCGTGACCAGCCAAAGCGGCGGCAAGGTGATCGTCAAGTGCGGGTCGGAGGCGATCAGGCCCGCGCCGCCGTAGCTGCGGGCGGCCGAGACCGTGGCGCTGTTACTGCCGCGCACCAGCGCCGCGTCCTGCGCCTAGTCCGGCCAAGGCAGAGCATCGCCGCCTTGGATCAGCGGCCACAGCGCGTCCCATTCAGCCGTCGCCAACTCGGCCTGGCCGCGCAGCAACCGGGCGAACAAGAGCCAGGACACGTTCCTCGCGGCGAGGCATCCGACCAGCAACAAGTCCCACAGCGTCTACGGCTCGGGCGTAAGACCCAGCAAGCCCAATTCCTAAGACATCTGAAGCGCGTGGGCGATGTGATGGTTGACGCCGGCTACAAAGCCGTCAGCGTCGTCGAGGGCGTCCCGCCGCTCCGCCCGGCCCCGTTACCGGTCCGCTATGGACAGGACCCGCGGGAACACGTCGCCGTGCTGCGGAGCCGGTGAGCGAGAGGACTTCATGCTGCCGCTGGCATGGCCGTCCTCGCCGTGGCGTGCACCGTCAAGGCCGCACGACGGCGTCGGGTTCCAGCGCGGCGATGAGCCGCCGCGCTGCCGTCTCCGCGCCGTGGATCGCCGCGTCAAGCCTGTCGCGCGTCCCCGATTGCAGCAGCGTGCCGGGGTGCTGGTCGTGCTCCGCGCGGCGCAGGACGACGAAGCGGGCATAGGCGCCCGACGCTGGCGGGTGGACCAAAAGCTGGAACGGCCCGCACACGGCGCCCACCGTGCCGTCCGGCCCTGTGCACCAGTCCGGGACGGCGTTCCCGTCCGGCTCGGCCCGGCGCCTCAACACCCGGCCGCCGGGTCGTGCCGCCGCAGGCGGTGCTGCGACGTCACGTGGGCAACCCTGCGCCAACCCCCGGACGGCGGCCTTCCACGGCTGCAGGATGTCGGTGAAGGCAGGGGCGTGCTGGTCATGCTGGAACAACGACGAGGTTGCCAGGCGGCTGCACCATGCGCCGCCAGCAATGTCGTGAACCACCAGACTGTGAGCAGTCATGCCCGTGCAGCGGAAGATCAACCGCTCCTTGCCCGGACCGAACAGAAATGCTCCGCCAAGCGCAACCGGTTTCCGGTCACTACGGAGATGTCACCCCAACATTGCCCATCCATCCCGTTGATGGAGCATTTGTTGTCGATCCAGGAGGCAGGCTGTTGGGCGGCTGCGGCATCTCCGATGGGGCTCCAGTGTCGCCTGGCGTCATAGCCCCTTGCCGAAAGCCGGGGCTGCACGCAGCCAGGGCGGCCAGCACTCCCAGTGCCGCCAAAAGCTGGAATGCACTCTGCATGGCTGCAATCTCCTGAGAAGGATTCAACTGCCACCCTGGAAAGGCTCGAAGCCTCCGGAGCAACACAGCCACGACCGAGGCGAGGAACGTGGCCAGCCTCGAAGCTGTGAGTTGCAACGGCTAATTTGCCGGTGAGACCTGCACCGGCGCGGGTGGCCCAGCGGTCGGGGAGCCTTGGGCAAGGATGCGGCTGTCCTCGACCACGATGGTCTGGGCGGTGCAGTCATTGATGCCCTTGGCTTCCAAAGTGCGCCCGCCCTCGAACTGGACCTTCACCTCCGTCACGCACGCCTTGTTCGGCGCGGCAAACGTTTGGCTGTGGGACTTGGTGATCGGGCCCGTCTCTGTCAGCACGCGGGTGCTGTCGTCGGACAAGCGGACGCGGGCATCGGCGATCGCATTGGCCGCCGTGTTGCGCAGGGTGAAGTTGCGGATGTTGCTGCTGCCGGGCGCGGACCTGTCATAGGACTGGGTGGCATCCTTGGCCTGGGCCAAAGCCAGCCCCGGGCAGCCTATCAAGGTCGTCAGGGCGAGGAGGTGCAAGCGGCGCATGGCGGGTACCTCAGTCCGTCTGGACGTTGCCACCGAGGCCCTGCTTGTTCGCCGGGCTGCGGCGGCCGGGAGCGCCGTGCTTCTCCTCGCCGCTGGCGCCCTCGACCTTGTGCCCGCCGCGTTGGCTGCCGCCGTGGCCCGTCGCTCCGGTGCCGCCCGCGCTGCTGCCAGCGGTGCCGATGCTGCGGTCGCCGTTCTCGCCGACGCGTTCGGCGCCGAAGCCGTCCTTGCGGCTGGAGGCTTGCGACTTGTCGTTCATGATGATGCTCCGCTGGATGGATGTCCCAACGGGCGGGAAGCGGTCCGGCTCCGTTCGGGCGATGTGACAAGGTTGTGTGCCGCCGGGCGGCGTGCGCACGGTCCGAAGCAAGGCGTTCACTCGCGCCGTTCGCCCGTGATGAGGCGCGCCCCGCCACGGTATGACAGGTAGGACCAGATCCACTCCAGCGACACGACCACGCGGTTACGGAACCCGATCAGGAAGAAGATGTGCGCAACGCTCCAAAGCGCCCAGGCGACGAAGCCGTGCAGGTGCAGC
This sequence comes from uncultured Acetobacteraceae bacterium, assembly GCA_964247175.1. Classification (GTDB taxonomy): domain Bacteria; phylum Pseudomonadota; class Alphaproteobacteria; order Acetobacterales; family Acetobacteraceae; genus CAHJXG01. Next base: position 2,978 of record CAXTUO010000175.1, read on the forward strand.
CGGCCGAACTCGATGATCGCGCTTCGGCGCCCGAGCGCGGCCAGGTTGCCGTAATGGCGGTAGCGGAACGGGCCGGGGTCCTTTCCCTGCAAGCCCATGCGGATCGCGCGCGCCACGTATTGGCCGCCTTCCTTGGCCGCGGGTGCCAGTCCTGGAACCGGCCGCCCGTTGGTGTCCAGGATCAGCGCCGTGTCGCCGATCACGAAGATTTCGGGATGGCCGGGCACGGCGAGGCGGTCCGTGACCTCCACGCGCCCCGCGCGGTCGTGCTTCGCCCCGAACCATGCCGCCGCCGGGGACGCCTCCACGCCCGCGGCCCAGATCACGGTCCGCGCCTCGATGCGGTCCGGGCCGAGCTGCACGCCCGAAGCGTCGATGCCGGTGACGAGGCTGTTCAGCCGCAACTGCGCCCCGAGCCGGGTCAAGTATCGCGCGGCGTAGCTTGAGCTGTCAGGGGCAAAATTGGGAAGCAGCCGTGGCCCGGCCTCCACCAGGACGATCCGGGCAGAGGTCGGGTTGATGGAATGGAAGTCGCGGGTGACGATGCGCCGCGCGAGTTCGCTGACCGAGCCGGCCATCTCCACTCCCGTCGGCCCGCCGCCCACCACGACAAAGGTTAGCAAGCGTTTCCGTTCCGCCGGATCCTCCTCCGTTTCCGTCCGCTCAAAGGCCAGCAGGATGCGCCGCCGGATGCTGATGGCGTCCTCCACCGTCTTCAGGCCTGGCGCGAACGCCGCCCACTCGTCGTGGCCGAAGTAGGAGTGCCGGGCGCCGGTGGCGACCACAAGGATGTCATAGGGCACCGTCCGCGCCGAGACGTCCTCGACGCCGACCCGCCGGCGTGCGGCGTCCACGCCCGTGACCCGGCCGAGCAGCACGCGCACATTGGGGAAATGGCCGATGACCGCACGGATCCGCCACGTCGTAGCCGGCATCGGCCTGGGGCGAGCGGTAGAAGGGGGACAGCCACACGGCGTCCACGCCCAGGCGGGCCAAATAGGGCAGCCGGGCGACGATGCCTGGCAGGTCGCCAATGCCGTCGCCGTCGGAGTCGGCGAACGAGCGCGGATAAACCTGGTAGGTCACGGCGCCGCGCCACCATTCCGCGCCGGTTGGGCTTCGCACGGCGGCGGCTGGCTGGGTGGATGGGGTCATGTCTTGAACCTCATGGCCGTGCCCGTAGCGGCTTTGATCGGGAACGAGCCAAAAGTCACCGGGAACGGATGCGCCACACGGCGTCTCGCCGTTCCGTGTCTGTTCCATCTGTGCCACATGCACGGACGAACTGATGCAGGCCCGCAGTGCCCTTTGAGGGCAGGTCATGGAGAGCAAGGGGCAGTTGCACGTCGAGTTCGCGGAAGTCGTCGATGACGCGCTCGGCCCCAGCGTCCAGCAGGCGGGAGCCATGGCCGGGGGAGCAGTGACCTCCGCCGGTGAAACCGAAAACGCGCATGCCGGCGGCCCGGGCCGCGCGGACGCCGGGAACGCTGTCCTCGATCACCAGGCAACCCGGGATGGGGGTGCGCATCCAGCCGGCGGCGTAGATGAACACGTCCGGCGCCGGCTTGCCATGCGCCACGAACGATGCGCTGACGAGGTTGGGCGCGAACCTCTGGTACAGGCCCACGGTTTCGAGGCCGAGCCTCAGCTTCTCCGGATAGCTGCTGGAAGCCACGCAAACGGGGATGCGGATGCGCTCGAGAATGTCCGCGACCCCAGGTATGGCGCGGAGTTCGGTCGAGTATGCCTGGTCGATGCGCTGCCTGATGCGGCCGAAGTACTCCGCCGGAACGGCTCGCCCCCAATCCTGCTCGATGTCGGCAATCATTTCGTGCTCCGGGCGGCCGGCATACCGCTCGATCACCTCGCCGGTGGCGACGGGGTAGCCGAGCCGGGTCAGCTCCTCGCTTGTCAAGCGGCAGACCACGATCTCGCTGTCAATGAGAACGCCGTCGCAATCGAAGATGATCAGTTCGGTCCGCTCCGGACTGGTATTATCTTGAGGCATGTTGAACACCGCTGCTGGATGGGGATGGCGACGCCGGATTACAGGGCCCGCGAGGCGCGGGACCTGTACTCCAGCCTGGGAGAACATTCGCCGCGGCCTGCGGGTCGGGACCCAATCCGGTCCCGGCGGCGCGACACGGCTGGCGTAGCCTTTACTCAGACTTTGTGTCGATGAAGATGCCGGAAGCGAGGAGGCGGACCAGGCTTTGCATGCCGTCGCAGTCGAAGATGAGCAACCCGGCCGCAGCTGTCCTGCTGGCGGGGCCAGGCGCCGCCATAATGGGCACGTCCACCGTCAATGCACCGCGTTGATGTAGGCACCCGCCCCGACCAGGCGGACGAGGCTCATGATGCTGTGGGACGCTGCGGGCGGCGCCACCCCGCGCTCCTTCTCGTAGGCGGCGAGGGGCGGTCCCACGCGGTCTGTGAAGCGTTGGCTGAAGGCCTCGACGCTGGTCAGCTCCTCATGCGACGGGGCCTGGAAGCGCGCGAGAATGCGCGTGATCGGGTCTTCCGTCCTGAAGAAGCGCTGCAGCACCGCCGCGGCTGCCCCGTCCAGGTACTGGTCCACGTCCACGTCCCGGACGAAGGCGCTGTATTCCGGCCGGCTGCGGAGCAGGACGGCCACGCCGTCGCGCATTTCTTGCATGACCGCCAGGGCAAAGTCATGGTTGGCCGGGCTGGCGTTCAGGTATTCGTTCAGCTTCATGTCCCGGTCGCCGCCCTCCGCCTGGAAGGCGTTCAGCGCGATCAGCCAGTGCGTGCCGTTCAGCAGCCAGTTCTTGATCTGCTTCTCCGTTCCGACATGCTGGCCAAACTCCACTCGGCTGCCGCGCAGGATGTCCGGCAGCGCCTCGGTTTGCCGGCACAGTTCCAGCTTCAAGGACCCGTAACGCTCCGCGCGGACCAGGACGGCAGGATGGGTGCCGTCCCCGTCCTCCTCCAGCCCGACACACATCCGGTCCACCAGGGCGGGCAATGGCGTGATCCGCCCGCGCATCCCAGGCGTGACCAGGTGCGCCAGATGTTCGTGGTCCAGCAGGTCCGGGGCGTTCAGGGTATTCTCGCAAGCAACCAGGAACACCGGCGGCGCGGACGCCCCCGCCCGCTCCGCCACCGAGGCCAGCACGGCCAACGCCTGCATCACCGCGCAGTAGTTCTCCGGCTTCAGGACGGAGGCTGTCACGAAGACCGGCGCCCCCTCCTCCGCCGCCTGCTCCGCCAGCGGCTTGAGGGTGGACGCGAGCTGGCCGTCCTCGTAGGGATGGAAGCCGTCGTATTGGATCGTTTCCCTGTCCGCGGCCAGACTGCCCGGCGGCTGTATGACGTACTGCTGCTCGGGGTGGCTTTGCAGCAAGTGGTTGCGGCGCTCCGAGCTGAGCGCCGTGGCACCCGTCGCGTTCGTGCCGGAGGTGGCGCGGTTCAGCAGGTGGAGCTGCGAACCCGGCATCTGGAAGAACGGTGCAACCAGGCCCAAGCCCAGCCGCCCCGCGCCGAAGTGAAAGTGCATCATGTTAATGGCCGATCAATGCATTGAGTTGGTTGCGGATCTGCCGCTTGGTCCTTGCCGGCAGGTGGATTTTGCAAGCCAGCAGGCTCAGGAATGGCGGACAAACGAGCGGCAACTGCCGCCCGGTGCCAGACACGCTCGTTTTTCATGGGGCATCGCAGCCGCAGGTGCCGGCCCTGCTGCAGCATTTCATTCGCGCAGGCTGGGCACGATGACTGAGACTTTCTTGGTCCGTGGCCAAAAGTCCTGCGTTGAAAAGCCGGTCGAGCGAGGTCAAAAAGGTGTCTGGCTCGAAACCGAGTTCCCGCACTTTTTTCTCAAAACCTTCATGCAGGTCGCTGGATGCCGGAAAGCTCAGCAGCTTCAAACCGGAGTGGATATTCCTCGCGGACTCAGATCCGAGGTAACGCTTATAGTTGACAACCACTTCCTCGATCGACCCGCAGGTGCGGAAACGTTCGATCTCCGCACGCGTCGCGTCCTGCATGTGTTCGATCCTTGCCTTGTGTGGCCCGGTCCGCTGAAGCATCAGCACGGGGTAGAAAACCCGGTGGACAACGAAGTCCACCAACTCGCTCCTTGCATCCATCCTGGTGTTTCCGGTCATGGCGTCACGCGTGCTTGTGCGGGCCGCCCGGCTGCGACACGCCGCTCAGCGC
>CAXTUO010000176.1:0-7148 GCA_964247175.1 uncultured Acetobacteraceae bacterium
GGCGGAGGCGCCGTGGCGGCGTCCAGCACCGCCACCGACGCGCCGGGATCAGGCGGCGGGGCAGCCGGCCGAGTCGCGGCGGAACCGGGCACGCCCGAACCGGGCGCCGCGGCAGGAGGCGCGGAGGCGACGGGAGCCGGCAAAACCAAGGGATCTTGCGTCGCCTCCTGCCGCGTGCGGTCGCGTTCGGCCACCAGCCGGGCCGCGAGCGCCCGCCGCGTGGCCGGGTCGGTGGGCTTCGGGGCGGGCGGCACCGCCGACAGGTTCGGGTAAGGGTCGTCAACGCCCGGCGGCGGCGGGCGCACCTCGGCGATCTTGCCGCCTTGCAGGTCGTGCCACCAGTCGATCGGCGTATCCAGCGTAAGCCTGCTGTCGCTCATACGCTCGACGGAGCTGGTGCAGGCCGTCGCCGCCATCAGCACTGCAAGCAACGCAGACCTCCGCCATCCATTGCGAAAGAGTGTCACTTGTTCCCCTCAGCCCGGAAGCCTAGTTTCGGCACGGTCACGTTTCGCCATCAGCCGGCCCTGTCCCACGCATGTTGGCGACATGTAGCGCGCCATCGCGCCCAACGGAAAGGATCGCCCAACCATGGACCTACGCGGCACGTCCCGGACTGCGCAGCCGCCCCAATCCCTCGCCCCGCCCGGGTTCGCGCTCGGCAGCCCGGCCGTGCTCGGACGGTCGATGACCGACATCGCCGAACGCTCGCGGCGGCTGGTGGCCGACTGGCTGCACCGCCAGTCGCGCGACGCGCCGGAGCTGCAACCGATGAACGCCGCACATGCCTTCATGGAAATGACCGCGCAGCTGATGCGGGCGCCGGCGGAGGCGACTCGGGCGCAGCTTGGGCTGTGGCAGGACTACATGACGCTGTGGCAGAACACGACCCGGCGCATGTGGGGCATGAAAACCGGCCCGGTGATCGAGGCGGACCCGCGGGACCGCCGATTCGAGGACAGCGCCTGGAAAGAGATCGAGGTCTTCGACTTCATCAAGCAATCCTACCTGCTGACGGCACGCTACGTGCAGGGCGTCGTGGCCCGGGTGGACAGGCTCGATCCGAAGACGGCGCAGAAGGTGGACTTCTATTCGCGCCAGTTCATGGATGCGATCAGCCCAACCAACTTCCTGCTGACCAACCCCGAGGTGCTGCGCAAGACCGTGGAGACCGGCGGGGAAAACCTGCTGCGGGGCCTGAGCAACCTGCTGTCGGACCTGGAGCGCGGGCGCGGCAAGCTCACGATGGGGTTGGCCGGCCGCGAAGCGTTCAAGGTCGGCAGGGATGTCGCGGCCTCCCCGGGCAAGGTCGTGTTCCAGAACGACCTGCTGCAGCTTATCCAGTACGCGCCGGCCACCCGAACCGTGCTGAAGCGGCCGTTGCTGATCGCGCCGCCCTGGACGCGCAAGTTCTACGTCCTCGACCTGCGCCCGCAGAACAGCCTCGTGCGCTGGGCTGTGGAGCAGGGCCATACCGTGTTCATGATCAGTTGGGTGAACCCCGACGGACGCTCCGCCGAGAAAGGCTTCGAGCATTACGTCAGCGAAGGCATCCTGGCGGCGCTCGACGCCGTCGAGCGCGCAACGGGCGAGCGGGAGGTGAACGCCGTCGGCTATTGCCTGGGCGGCACGCTGCTGGCGAGCACGCTCGGCTGGATGGCCGCGGTGGGCGATGACCGGATCAAGTCGGCGACGTTCCTTGCGACCATGCTGGACTTCAAGGAGAGCGGCGAACTCGGCGTGTTCATCAACGAGGTGCAGTTGCGGACGCTGGATGCCGCGGCGGAACAGCGCGGCGTCCTGAACGACGGCCAGATGGCCGCGACCCTCAACATGCTGCGCGTAAACGACCTGATCTGGTCGTTCGTCGTCAACAACTACATGCTCGGCCACGAGCCGTTCCCGTTCGACCTGCTGTACTGGAACGGCGACACCACCCGCGTGCCGGCCTTGATGCAGCGGTCCTACCTGCGCTGGATCTATCAGGACAACCTGCTCCGCGAACCCGGCGGGATCGAGGTCAGCGGGCAGCCGATCAACCTCCGCCGCATCACGGCGCCGTCGTACTTCCTCACGACATGCGCGGACCACATCGCGCCGTGGCGCAGCGCCTACGCCGGCATGCGGCTCCTCGACGGGCCGAACCGGTTCGTGCTCGCCGCCGGCGGCCATGTGGCCGGCGTGGTCAACCCGCCCCAGGGCGGCAAACACAGCTACCGGACCAATGCGGAGCACCCAGCCGACCCGGCCTCTTGGCTGGCCGGCGCGACCGAAATGGCCGGGAGCTGGTGGCCGGACTGGCAGCGTTGGGTGACGGCCTTGGACAACACGCACGTGCCGAGCCGCCTGCCCGGCGACGGCGCCCTGCCGGCGCTGGAGGATGCGCCGGGCAGCTACGTCACGACTTGGGTGGGCTGAGCAGCGTGGGCCGGGTGTGCCGGCCCACGCCGCATCCGGTCAGTGCGCCAAGCCCTGCACGACCTCGTCCGTCATCTTCTTCGCATCGCCGAACAGCATCATCGTGTTCGGGCGGAAGAACAGCTCGTTGTCCACGCCCGCATAGCCCGAGGCCATGCTGCGCTTGATGAACAGCACGGTCTTCGCCTTGTCCACGTCGAGGATCGGCATGCCGTAGATCGGCGACTTGGGATCGGTCTTGGCGGACGGGTTGGTCACGTCGTTGGCGCCGATCACGTACACCACGTCCGCCGTGCTGAACTCGCTGTTGATCTGCTCCAGCTCGAACACCTCGTCATAGGGCACGTTGGCCTCGGCCAGCAGCACGTTCATGTGGCCGGGCATGCGGCCGGCGACGGGGTGGATGGCGTACTTGACCTCCACGCCCTCCCTCTTCAGCGTGTCGGCCATCTCGCGGAGCGAGTGCTGCGCCTGCGCCACCGCCATGCCGTAGCCCGGCACGATGACGACCTTGGACGCATTCTTCATGATGAACGCCGCGTCGTCCGCGTTGCCGGCGCGGACCGAACGGTCGGCGTGCGCCGGGTCGGCTGCCGCCGCGCCGCCCACATCGGTGCCCCAGCCGCCCAGCAGCACGTTCAGGATGCTGCGGTTCATGCCTTTGCACATGATATACGACAGGATCGCGCCCGAAGCGCCGACCAGCGCGCCGGTGATGATAAGCGCGAGGTTCTGGATGGTGAAGCCGATGCCGCAGGCCGCCCAGCCGGAGTAGCTGTTCAGCATGGACACCACGACCGGCATGTCCGCGCCGCCGATCGGGATGATGATCAGGAACCCGAGGCCGAGCGCCAGCAGCGCCAGCAGCCAGAACAGCGGCTGGCTCGCGGTGACGACGAAGGCGACGACCAGCGCCAGCAGCACGATCCCCAGCAGCAGGTTGAGCTGGTGCTGCCGGGCGAACAGGATCGGCGCGCCCTTCATGATGCCCTGCAGCTTGGCAAAGGCGATCAGCGAGCCGGAGAAAGTGATGGCGCCGATCACCAAGCCGAGCGACATCTCGACCAGCGACTGCGTATGGATCGCGCCGGGCACGCCGATGCCGAACGAGGCCGGGGCGTTCAACGCGGAGGCGGCGACGAACACCGCGGCCAAGCCCACCAACGAGTGGAAGGCCGCGACCAGCTGCGGCAGCGCCGTCATCTGGATGCGCCTTGCCACGACGACGCCGATCGCGCCGCCGATCAGGATGGCGACCGCGATCAGCAGGAAGCCCGAGCCGGCCATGCCGCGCTGCAGCAGCGTCGCGACGACGGCAATGCCCATGCCGACCATGCCGAACAGGTTGCCCTGCCGCGACGTGACCGGGCTGGACAGCCCGCGGAGCGCCAGCACGAACAGGACGGCGGCGACGAGGTAGGCGAGCGAGGTGAGGGACGCGCTCATGCTACTTGCGCACCTGCGGCTTCTTGGATTGGAACATGGACAGCATCCGCTGGGTGACGACGAAGCCGCCGAAGATGTTGACGCTCGCCAGCAGCACCGCAAGGAACCCGAAGGCGCGCGCCCAGGCGCTGTCCGACAGCCCGACCGCCAGCATGGCGCCGACGACGATCACGGAGGAGATCGCGTTGGTCACGCCCATCAGCGGCGAGTGCAGCGCGGGCGTCACGTTCCAAACGACGTAATAGCCGACGAAGCAGGCCATCAGGAAGATCGCCAGCAGGAAGATGAACGGCTCCACCGCCGTCGCCGCCGGCTCCAGCCCAGCGCTGGCCACACGCAACTGATCCGCCAAGGACGCTGCTCGCTCGGCGATCCGAACGGCCTCGTCCGCATATGAATTCGGGTTCATCGAGCCTCTCTATGCCGCAGATGCGGACTTGAATTGCGCGTGGGCGACCTCGCCGCCGCGGGTCAGCAGCACGCCGCGCACGATCTCGTCGCTGTCGGGCAGCGCCGGCGCGCTGGCGGCCTTGTCCCAGAAGGTGGTCAGGAAGGTCAGCAGGTTGCGGGCGTAAAGCGAGCTGGCGGCGACGGGAATGCGGCCGGGCCAGTTGGTCCAGCCTAGAACCTTCACGCCGTGGTCGGTCGTTTTCACCTCCCCCGGCACCGTGGCGGCACAGTTGCCGCCCGCCTCCGATGCGAGGTCCACGACAACGCTGCCGGGGCGCATGGCATCGACCATCGGCTGGCTCACGATCACCGGCGCGCGCCGGCCCATCACCAGCGCCGTGCAGATCACAAGGTCGTTCTTCGCAACCGTCGTCGCCATCAGCTCGGCCTGCTTCTGGCGGAAGGCGTCGCTCATCTCCTTGGCGTAGGCGCCAGTCTGGCCCGCCGTTTCCTCGTCCTCCACGCCGACGTAGGCGGCGCCGAGCGACTTGATTTCCTCCTTGGCCGCCGGGCGCACGTCGGTCGCGGACACGATGGCGCCCAGCCGCCGGGCCGTCGCGATGGCCTGCAGCCCGGCGACGCCTGCGCCGATCACGAACACCCGCGCCGGCGGCACGGTGCCGGCGGCCGTCATCATCATGGGAAAGCCGCGGTCGAACGCCGCCGCGCCCTCGATCACTGCGCGGTAGCCGGCGAGGTTCGCCTGGCTGCTCAGCACGTCCATGCTTTGCGCCCGGGTGATGCGCGGCAGCAATTCCATGGCGGCTGCGTCGATCCCGGCTGCGGCCAGCGACGGTACCAGCGCCGGGTCGCCCATCGCGCCGCTGACCGCGACCAGCAGGGCGCCGCGTGGGATCATGGCCCGTATATCCGGCCCCGGCATCTGCACCGCGAACACGATGCCGGCGCCCGCAAGCGCCGCGCCGGCATCGGCCGCCACCTCGGCGCCGGCCGCCTGATACTCGGCATCCCCGATTGCGCTCGCCTGGCCGGCGCCCGCCTCGACCGCCACGGTCAGGCCGAGCGCCACGAGCCGTTTCACCGTGTCCGGCGTTGCCGCCACCCGCGTTTCGGCGGCGGCTCGTTCTTTCAGCACGGCTAGGCGCATTCGGCGTTCCTCAATCCCCAGGGCCCAAGATGCCCCGCGCCGCCGGGCAGTGGCAAGACCCCCAAGCCAGAGGATCGCTTAGATGAGGACCGCTTAGATGCTGGGCGGCACGCGCGCTTCCTGCAGCGCCGCCGCTTGCCGGGCGGCCACGTCTTCCGTGTTGAAGTCGTCCACCAGCTCATGGAACAGCCGGAACCAGTTCTGCTCCGCCCGCAAACGCACGAACACGCTGCCCAAGCCCAGCGCCGAGCGGTCCATCAGCACGAACTCCCGCGGCGGGCGCACCCCGCCCGTTTCCTTCAAGCCCGCATGCACCTTCTCCGCCACGCTGCGGCCGTATTGCGGGTCGTCGTTGTCCTGGATGCGCCGCACGCGGTCCTGCAGCAGCGGCTCGTACACAAAGGCCGCCCACTGGTTCAGCATGGCAATCTGCGCCTTGGACAGGTTCTCGAAGCCCCATCCCTCGTAGGCGAACTGCGCCTTCGCGTCGTCCCCGTCGCGGATGGCCTCATACAGGTCGATGACGCCGCGGACGAACTTGGGCGGGAACACCCGGATCGCGCCGAAGTCCAGCAGGTTGAGGCCCTCATCCGCCCGGACCTGGTAGTTGCCCAGATGCGGGTCGCCGTGGATCACGCCGTAACGGTAGAACGGCACGTACCAGGCGCGGAACATGGCCTTGGCGATGTGGTTGCGCACCTCCAGCGGCGGGTCCTCGTCGATCCGCTGCTGCATCGGCTTGCCCGGCAGCCAGCTCATCGTCAGCAGGCGCGGCGTCGTCAAGCCGTCGCTGGGCGTCGGCACGCTGACCAACGGCTCGTCCCGCAGCATCAGGTCGTAGAGCCGCATCTGCGCGGCTTCCCGCAGGTAGTCCAGCTCCTCCCGCAGCCGCTCGGCGATCTCGGTGTAGATGTCGTCGCCCTGGATCGTCGTGTCGATCCGCTTGAACACGTTCATCGCAAGCCGGAGCTGGCGCAGGTCGGCGTCCACCGTGCTCGGCATGTCCGGGTATTGCAGCTTGCATGCCACGTCCGTGCCATCCGGCAGCGTCGCGCGGTGCACCTGGCCCAGGCTCGCCGCCGCCGCCGCTTCCTGGCCGAAGCTCGCGAACTTGCCTTGCCAGTCCGGCCCCAACTCGCCCGCCATGCGGCGGCGCACGAAGGACCAGCCCATCGCCGGCGCGTTCGCCTGCAACTGCGCCAGCTCCTGCGAGTACTCATCCGGCAACGCGTCGGGGATCGTCGAGAGGATCTGCGCGACCTTCATCAACGGACCCTTGAGGCCGCCGATGATGCTCTTCAGGTCCTCGGCATGGGCCACGCGGTCGGTCTTGAAGCCGAACACCTTTTCCCCGGCCACCCGCGCGGCGATGCCGCCCACGGCGCCGGAGGTCCGGGCAAAGCGTCTTAGCTCGCCGAACAGGTTCGGGCGGTTTAGGTCGGCCATCAAGCGGCCTCCAGCTCGTCGATGAAGCCGCTGATAATGTCGAGGCCGCGGCGCCAGAACGCCGGGTCGGAGGCATCAAGGCCGAACGGCGCCAGCAACTCCTTGTGCCGCTTGGTCCCGCCGGCGCGCAGCATGTCCAGGTACTTCTGCTCAAACCCGGGATGCCCGCCCTGGAACACGCTATACAGCGCGTTCACCAGGCAGTCGCCGAAAGCGTAGGCGTAAACGTAGAACGGCGAATGGATGAAGTGCGGCACGTAGGCCCAGTACACGCTGTACT
>CAXTUO010000177.1:0-5314 GCA_964247175.1 uncultured Acetobacteraceae bacterium
GATGAGGAGATCCAGCCAGGGACGCGACATTTGCAGGCTCACCCACCATCCCGGGTGGGGATCGAAATCGTGGTGCACGAGCCAGTAGGCAATCACCATTGTCGAGAGGACAGCCAAGTAAACCGGATAAACCCGGGCAACACGTTTCCAGATAAATGAACAGAACGTTGTGAAGCGGATGGTCTGAGTAAACCTGGACCCATAATTCAATGCGATCACATATCCACTAAGGATAAAGAAGAGATCGACGTAGAGATATCCCCTCCCCAAGAGTCTGTAGCCAAAGCTGCCAACGGGTAGCTCTGGTAAGGAAAAATGATAAACCGCGACAAGCGCTGCAGCGACGCCTCGTATGCCCGTAAGGGCACGAATGTCAGAGGACAACGCAATCGTTGAAGCCTTGGTTTGCTCTTTATGCTGAAACAGCTTTGACAAGAAGAACGCTATGCCGCCTGACCTGGCCTTCAGCTGTTGTGCGGCCCAGGCACTGGTCCCCGCATTCGTCAACGGCCGCCGGGTAGCGTGGGACCTACTCACTATGCCTGCTCGCGTCCCGCAGCCGGCGGGCCAAATCCTGCAAGTACGACCGCGCCAACCCGGCGACGGCAGGGTAGGAGGTCAGGCTCGCGGCCCCCTGCTCCGCTGCAGTGAGCAGCCGGGCCGCGTGGTTCAGCATGGTCCCGCTCATGCACCTCGTTCCTGTTGGAGCGTCCAACGAACCCTGTTGTGGCGCGTTTCGCGCGGCATGGCCAAGCCGCTTGTTCCCGACGACCTTTGGGCGGTGATCGGACCCCTGTTGCCGCTTGCACGGCCCAAGCCGAGAATGGCGGGCTGCACGATCCCCCTCGCCTTCCATGCGAGGCTGCGCCCTTGTCCGCTTCAACCAAGCCGGACAAGGCTGTTGGGCATTCCTAGTAGGTGATCGTGTCCTTCATGCCGTCGAGCACGCCCTGGGTGACGACCTTCTTGGTCACCAGGTCCTGCGGCGTGGCGTAGGGACGCCCGGCCACGATGGCTTTCGCGCGCACGTCGCCGATGCCCTTCAGGGTCTTCTCCATCTCGGCGGCGCTGGAGGTGTTGATGTTGGCCAGCGCGATCCGGTCCTTGACGCCGTTGAACACGCCAGGGGTCAGGACCTTTTTCGTCACGAGGTCATTCAGGTCGGTATAAGGCCGGCCGGCGACGATGGCGGCGCTGCGGGCCGGGCCGATGCCGGGCAAGCTGTCGAGCTGCGCCGCAGGGGCGGCGTTGATGTCCACGCGCTTGCCCGCAACGGACGGCGTGGCGGACGGCGTCGTGCGGGGCACGGTCGCCAGGGAGGGTGCCGCCGGCGCGGGCACGCTGCGGGGCGCCGGGGTGGACGGCGCCGGGGTTTGCGCCCCGGCGAAGGTCGGCAGGGCCAGCAAAGCGAGCAGGGCGGCGGCGAGGCGCAGAAACGGCATCGTGCTCTCCATGGTAATGAATCCCACTTTAGGCACGGCCGGACCGCCCCCGGCAAGCTCTGCGAAACGCGCAGCGTTTGCGCCGCGAAACGCGCAGCGTTTGGGCATGGGTTTACGACCAGCGCACCTCGGGCGGCAGGCTCATGAGGATGGCCTCCACGTTGCCGCCGGTCTTGAGGCCGAACAGCGTGCCGCGGTCGTGCAAAAGGTTGAACTCCACGTAGCGTCCCCGGCGCAGCAGTTGGTGGTCGCGCTCCGCCGGCGTCCAGGGTTCGCGCATCCGGCGGCGCACGATGGCGGCGTAGGAGGACAGGAAGGCCCGGCCCACGTCCTGCGTGAAGGCGAAGTCCGCGGCGGCGCTGGCGCTCGACAGGTGGTCGAAGAAGATGCCGCCGGCGCCGCGCGGCTCGTTGCGGTGGGGCAGGAAGAAGTACTCGTCGCACCACGCCTTGAACTTCGGGTAATAGGCCGGGTCGTGCGCGTCGCAGGCGGCCCGGAACCCGGCGTGGAAGGCGGCGGCGTCCTCCACGGCCTCCGGCGCATCGAGCCGCATGGGCGTCAGGTCGCCGCCGCCGCCGAACCAGCCGCGGGTGGTGACCAGCATCCGCGTGTTCATGTGGGCGGCGGGCACGCGCGGGCTTTGCGGGTGCGCCACCACGCTGATGCCGGAGGCCCAGAAGCGCGGGTCCTCCTCGGCGCCCGGGATCTGGCGGCGGAACTCGGGGCTGAACTCCCCCCAAACGGTGGACACGTTGACGCCGACCTTCTCGAACACCCGGCCGCGCATCACGCTGATGACGCCGCCGCCGCCGGGGGAGTTGTCCGCCGTGGGGCGGGACCATGGCTCGCGCACGAAGCGGCCGGGCGGGCGGTCGGACAGCGGGGCGTTTGGCGCGTTTTCGATGGCCTCGAACTCGGCCGTTATCTGGTCGCGCAGCGCCTCGAACCAGTTTTGCGCCGCTCCTTTCAAGGCCTCGTGCTCCGGACGCCCCCCGGGTGCTGGCGTGTGCGCGGTCTGCCCTTGCGGCATATCCAAGCCTTCCAATCTGCTGGAAGCAAAGTAGTCCCTTCCGGCCGCATGTTGCAGGGGGCTGCGCGCCTGTCTATGACGACGGGAAAGCGACCACACCGACCAGCGCCCCCGCGGCGCAGTGACATAAAGGGTTTTCCATGGCCGACACAGCCAGCGCGACCGTTCGCGGCGCCATCACCACGGTCGGGGTCGCCGACCCCACCAAGCGCGACATGCTCAAGCTGGTGACCGGCAGCGCCGTCGCGATCGGCGTTGGCGCCCTTGCCTGGCCGCTCATCGACAGCATGAACCCGGCCAAGGACGTGCTCGCCCTGTCCAGCATCGAGGTCGATCTGGCGCCGATCCAGGAAGGCCAGGCCATCACCGCCGTGTGGCGCGGCAAGCCGATCTTCCTGCGCAACCGCACCGCCGACGAGATCAAGAGCGCCGAGAACGTGCCGCTCAACCAGCTCATCGACCCGCAGTCCGACGCCGACCGCGTGAAGCCCGGCAAGGAGAAGTGGCTGGTGGTGATCGGCATCTGCACGCATCTCGGCTGCGTGCCGCTGGGCAACAAGCTGAGCGACCCCCGCGGGGATTGGGGCGGCTGGTTCTGCCCGTGCCACGGCAGCCAGTACGACACGTCCGGCCGCGTCCGGCACGGCCCGGCCCCGGCGAACCTGGGCCTGCCGCCCTACGCCTTCACCGGCGACACCAAGATCAAGATCGGCTGAGGAGAACAGCACATGGCCGGCCTACACAAGTCGGAGTTCGAGAACCCGGTTGTCAACTGGATCGACACCCGGATGCCCATCTTCACGATGATGCAGAAGGAGTACGGGTCCTTCCCGACGCCGAAGAACTTCAACTACTTCTGGAACTTCGGCGCGCTGGCGATGATCAGCCTCGCGATCATGATCGCCACCGGCGTGTTCCTGGCGATGAACTACACCGCGCACACCAGCCTCGCCTTCGACAGCGTCGAGCGCATCATGCGCGACGTGAACTACGGCTGGCTGCTGCGCTACGTCCACGCCAACGGCGCGTCGATGTTCTTCATCGTCGTGTACATCCACATCTTCCGTAACTTGTACTACGGGTCCTACAAGGCGCCGCGCGAGCTGCTGTTCATGCTCGGCGTGGTGATCCTGCTGCTGATGATGGCGACCGCCTTTATGGGTTACGTGCTGCCGTGGGGCCAGATGTCCTACTGGGGCGCCACCGTCATCACCAACCTGTTCTCCGCCATCCCGGTCGTCGGCGAGAGCATCGTGACCTGGCTGTGGGGCGGCTTCAGCGTCGATAACCCGACGCTCAACCGGTTCTACAGCCTGCACTACCTGATGCCGTTCATGATCACGGGCGTGGTGTTCCTGCATATCGTGGCGCTGCACATCACCGGGTCCAACAACCCGCTGGGCATCGACGTGAAGACCCCGCAGGACACTCTGCCGTTCCACCCGTACTACACGGCCAAGGACAGCATCGGCATCTGTGTCTATCTGCTGGTGTTCGCCTGCATCGTGTTCTTCGCGCCGAACTGGCTGAACCACCCGGACAACTCCATCCCGGCCAACCCGTTGGTGACGCCGGCGCACATCGTCCCGGAATGGTACTTCCTGCCGTTCTACGCCATCCTGCGCTCGGTGCCGAACAAGCTCGGCGGCGTCATCCTGATGTTCAGCGCCATCGCGATCCTGTTCGTGCTGCCGTGGCTGGACACCTCGCCGGTTCGCTCCACGCGCTTCCGGCCGCTGTACAAGCCGTTCCTGCTGCTGTTCGTCGTGTCCTTCTTTGTGCTGGGCTACGTCGGCGGCCGCCCCCCGGAGGGCATCAACGTCGTGCTCGGCCAGGTGGCGACGGCCTACTACTTTCTGCACTTCCTGGTCGTGCTGCCGGTGCTGGGCGTGCTCGAAAAGCCGCTGCCCCTGCCGGAAAGCATCTCCCGCCCGGTGATCCGGCGCGGCGGCGACTTCACCGGCGGCGGCGGCCCGCTGCCGCAGGGCGCCGCGGCCAAGCCGATGGAGAAGCCGTGATGCGCTTCCACGCCACCCTGCTGACCCTGGGGATGCTCGTTGCAGCCCCAGGCGCGGCCTTGGCTCAGGGGCACGAGTCGGTGCGCGGCCCGAAGCAATCCTGGTCCTTCGACGGGCCGTTCGGCACCTTTGACCGTGCGTCGCTGCAACGCGGCTTCCAGGTTTACAAGGAAGTCTGCTCCAACTGCCATTCCATGAAGGAAATGTACTATCGCAACCTCACCGGCATCGGCCTGACCGAGGAGCAGGTGAAGGCTGTGGCCGGCTCCGTCCAGGTGCCCGGCGGCACGGACGACGCCGGCAACCCGGTGGAGCGTCCGGGCGTGCCGTCGGATCACTTCCGGTCGCCCTTCGCCAACGACAAGGCGGCGCGGGCCGCCAACAACGGCGTCCTGCCTCCTGACCAGTCCCTGATTCAGAAGGCGCGGGAGGATGGCTCCAACTACATAGCGGCGTTGCTCACCGGCTACCGCGACGCGCCGCCGGACCGCAAGGCGCCAGAGGGCCAGTATTACAACCTGTACTTCCCTGGCAACTTCCTGGCCATGCCGCCCCCCTTGCAGGAGGGTGGCGTCACCTTCGCCGATGGCACCCCGGCGACGGTGGAGCAGATGGCGCGCGACGTGACGACCTTCCTGACCTGGACCAGCAATCCGGAGTTGGAGGCCCGCAAGCGCATGGGCGTGAAGGTGGCGCTGTTCCTGACCCTGATGACCGGCCTGACAATCGCCGTGAAGAAGAAGGTCTGGAAAGACGTCCACTGAGCCTAGCCGGAACTTCGTGTGTCTGTTACCCGCCGCACGGACACCCGGTCCGTGCGGCGG
>CAXTUO010000177.1:5324-7093 GCA_964247175.1 uncultured Acetobacteraceae bacterium
TTGGGGGCATCATGGCTGACGACATCGCGCCGGTGATCGGCATCATCGGCGGGTCGGGGTTGTACGACATCGCCGGGTTGCAGGACACGGCATGGCGCCGGGTGGACACTCCATGGGGGGAGCCGTCAGACGAGCTGCTGTTCGGCGTGCTGGACGGGGTGCGGTGCGTATTCCTGCCCCGGCACGGGCGCGGGCACCGGCTGTCCCCGACCCACCTGAACTATCGCGCGAACATAGACGCCCTGAAGCGGGCAGGCGTGACGGACGTGCTGTCCTTGTCCGCGGTCGGCAGCCTGCGGGAAGAGCTGCCGCCGGGGCACTTCGTCATCGTGGACCAGTTCATTGACCGGAGCTTCGCCCGGGAAAAAAGTTTCTTCGGAGATGGATGTGTCGCGCATGTTTCCGTCGCCGACCCCGTCTGCCCACGCATCGGCGACGCGATGGAAGCGCAGGCCCGCCGGCTCGGCATCCCCTGCACCCGCGGCGGAACCTACCTGGTGATGGAAGGGCCGCAGTTCTCCACCCGGGCCGAAAGCAACCTGTATCGCTCGTGGGGATGCAGCGTGATCGGCATGACCAACATGCCGGAAGCCAAGCTGGCCCGCGAAGCCGAGCTTTGCTACGCGACGGCCGCGATGGTCACGGACTACGACTGCTGGCGCGAGGGGCACGACGCCGTCACCGTTGAGGCCGTCGTGCAGGTGATGCACGACAACGCGCAACGGGCGCGCGACCTCGTGCGGGCTGTTGTTCCCGTGCTGGGCGCACGCCGCGAACCCTGCCCGGCAGGTTGCGACCGGGCACTGGAGCACGCGATCATCACCGACCCTGCCCGGCGCGATCCCGGCCTGATGGGACGGCTGGACGCGGTTGCCGGACGAGTCCTGGTTTAAAGCCGCCGCGTGAGCAGCATCAGGGCGGTCACGAACGCGGCGACAACCGTTTCCGCGGTCCAGTCATAGCTTGCGAGGATGTTCTGGCCGAGGCTGACGAGCAAGGCGACAGCGAACAGGATCAGCAACGTCATCGAACCACGTCCTCCTCACTTCGCCATGGCGGCACGCGCACGGTCCTGGGCTGCCGCTTCGACGCAGATCCTGCCGAAGCGAGTGACGGCCACACGCTCCCGTCCTCAAACCTATCCGCAACCAGTCCTACCTGCGTCCAGCCTATGAGGCAGCCCTGACATGGCCGAGATCGTGAACCTTCGCCGCGCCCGCAAGCGCCTCGTGCGGGAGGCCGCCTCCAAGGACGCCGCGGAGGCCCGCTCCCGCCATGGACAAACCCGCGCGGAACGCGCCGGCGCGGCGGCACGGGAGGCGGAACACCGCCGCGTCCTCGACGGCGCCAAGCTGGCGCGCCTACCCGGGGACGGCGAAGGCGCGGAATGACCGCGCCAGCACCTCGTAGATCGGCCTCTTGAAGGCCACGGCCAATGCGGGAAGCTCATCCAGCGCGGCCCACCGCCAGGCGTCGAACTCGGGGTGCGGGTCCAGGTCGAGCCGCACATCGCTGTCCCGCCCCGCGAAGCGCAACGCGAACCACCGCTGCCGCTGCCCCCGGTATCGCCCGCCCAAGGTGCGGCCGAGCAGGTCCGGCGGCAGGTCGTAGGTCAGCCAGTCCGGATGCTCCCCGATCACGACGGCTTGGCGGGTGCCGATCTCCTCCTCCAGTTCCCGCAGCACAGCCATCCTTGGGTCCTCGTCGTCGTCAATGCCGCCCTGGGGAAGCTGCCAGCCGCCCGCCGCGCCCTCCGCGTTCGGCATGTC
>CAXTUO010000178.1:0-7086 GCA_964247175.1 uncultured Acetobacteraceae bacterium
GGTGGCACTCGCCTTCGCCTGGGCGATCGCCGCGACCTTTCCGGTGGTGGGTTAGGCTTCGGAAGTTGCCACGCTACGGGCAGATATACCCGCTCCCGCCCGGCGCCTTGAAGCAGCCGACGGACTCCGGAAACAGCGTCTTCGGCAAGTACAGGATCGCGCTCGGCGCGAAGATCGTGAAGGCGATGGTCGCGAAGAACACGAGGTAGATCGGCAAGGACGCGCGCAACGCGCTTGAGAACCGCACGCCCACGAACTTGCTCGCCATCAGCAGCGCCAGGCCGTAAGGCGGCGTGATCAGCCCGAAGGCCAGCGTCACGATCAGCACGACGCCCATGTGCACGGGGTTGATGCCGGCGCTCTCCGTCAACTGGTTCACGACCGGCATGAAGATGATGATGGCCGGGATCGGCTCGATGAAGTCGCCCACCACCACGAACACCGCCACCAGCAGGAACATGATCGCCATCGGGTCGGTGCCCGCGGCGTCGCCGATCCAGCCGGCGACCACGATGGGGCCGCGCAGGTACGCCACCAGCCAGCCGAAGGCGGACGCCGCCGCGATGGTGATGAGCGGCAGGCTGAACACCAGCCCGGCCTCGACGAAATCGCGCGGCAGGCGGCGGAAGTGCCCGGGCTTCAGCAGCGGCAGCACCACCAGCAGGATGTAGGCGATGGCGATGACCCCGGCCTCGGTCGGCGTGAACCAGCCGGTCATGATGCCGCCCAGCAGGATCAGCGGGATCAGCATCGGCAGCGCAGCACGCTGCCCCGCCCGGCCGAGCTGCGGCAGGCTGGCGCGCGGGCGCTGGAAGCCGAGCGGGCCGAAGAAGTAGCAGTACACCATCAGCCCGGCGCCGATCATCAGCCCCGGCACGATGCCGCCCAGGAACAGCCCGGCGATGGATACGTTGCCGATGGCCCCATACACCACCGCCATGATCGACGGCGGCACCAGGGCGGCAATCGTGCTGGCCGCCGCGATCAGGGCCGCCACGAACTCGGGCCGGTAGCCCTCCGCCGCCATCGGCTGCGCCATGGTGCGGGACAGCACGGCCACGTCGGCGGAGCTTGATCCCGACATGCCGGAAAAGAACATGCTGAACACCGTCGTGACCTGCGCCAAGCCGCCGCGCACATGGCCCACCAGCGCCTGCGACAGGTCGGCGATGCGGATGACGATGTTGGCGGAGGTCATCAGCTCCCCCACCAGCAGGAAGAACGGAATGGCCATCAGGCTTTCGCTGTCGATGCCGTTGAACAGTTGGCCCATCATGGATTGGAGGCTGATGGGCGTCATCGCCGTGCCGACCAGGACGCCGGCGATCAGGCTGAACGCGACCGGCACGCCGAGGTAGCCGAGCCCCAGGAACAGCGCGGTCATCAGCCCGAGCGTCAGGGCGTTGCCCCCCGTCATCAGATTGCGGCGGCGTGCGCGGGCGCTTCGCTGACCTGGACGGCCGGCACGAAGCCATGGCGCAGGCCGTTCACGATCTGCTCCAGGCTGAACAGCGCGACCAGCGCGCCGCAGGCGGGGATGGGCCAGTACAGGTAGGCAATCGGCAGCATCGACGGCATGCGGAAGCTGCTGAGGCCGCTCAGGACGTTCTGCCAGCCGTAAACGACCATCGCGAGGCCCACCGCCAGCACCACGCCGCGGTTGAACACCTCGAACACGGTCCGGGTGGGGCCGCGCATCGCCTCGGTGAGCGCCGAAAGCTGCAGGTGGTCCTGCCGCCGGGTCGCGACCGCGGTGCCGCAGAACACGCCGTAGGTGAAGAAGGCCATCGTGACCTCCTGCAGCCACAGCCAGGGATGGCCCAGCTCGCGCGTCAGCACGTCCATGAAAACGGAAGCCGAGAAGCAGGCGAGGCACACGCCACATCCGACCATCAGCCCGTGCTCCAGCCCATCGAGCTGCCGCCATTTCAAGTGCCGGCCGGTCTGCGCGACGATGGGGGGCGCCGGGTCGGCCATCACTCCACTGCCCGGATCAGCGCCAGGATCTTCACCGCGTGCGGTCCGAGATCGCCCGCCAGCTTGTCCTGGAACGGCGTGGCGGCGGCGATGAAGCCCGACTTGTCCACGTTTGTGACGAATTTCACGCCGATCTTGGCGAGCTTCGCTTGGCTCTCGGCTTCCAAGGCCAGGGCGCGGGTGGGCTGGGTGCGGGACACCTCGTCGGCCGCGGCCTGCACCCAGCCGCGCTGCTCCTCGCTGAGGCCCGACCACACCTTGTCCGACACCCACAGCAGCGAGTTGTTGGCCTCGTGCTGCGTCATCGACATGACCGGCGCGGTCTCGTAATGCTTGTTGGCCATGTAAACGTTGACGCCGTTCTCGGCCATGTCCACGACGCCGGTTTGCAGGCTGGTGTAAACGCTGCCGAACGGCATGTGCACGGTTTGCGCGCCGTAGCCCGGGAAGATCGCGTCCTCCGTCGCCGTCGCCTGCACGCGGATCTTGAGGCCCTTCAGGTCCTCGACCCGGTGGATCTCCTTTTTGCCGTACAGGTCGCGCAGCCCGAGCGTCGCCAGGCCCAAGACGTGCGCGCCCGTCACCGTTTCGTCGAAGAGCTGGCGCATCGCGCCCGCGACCGCGGGGTCGGCAAGGCACTTCGCCAGGTGGTCCTCCGACTTGAAGAGGTAGTGCAGGCTCATGACGCCGGATTGCGGGGACAGCGTCGCGGCGTTGGCGGTGCTGGTGATCAGGAAGTCGATGTCGCCGGTGCGGATCTTCTGCAGCGCCTGCGGCTCCTGGCCGAGCTGCGCGCCGGGGAACTGGTCGATGGCCATGGCGCCATGGCTCGACTTGCCGAGCGAGGCGGCGAAGATGTCGGCCGCGACGCCGAAGCCCGTGGTGCGCGGCTGGTCGTAGCCGAAGCTGAAATGCCGCGTTTCCGCGAAAGCCGGCCCATGCGGCACGAGAACGGGCAGCGCGAGCGCGCCGATGGTGGCGATGGACAGGACCCAGGACCGCATGGCGCACCTCCCGCCGTCGCCCGGTTCTCCGGTGCGTTCGGCATAAACGCAGCGTAAACATCCAGAGTGCCTCGCGTCACGCACTGTTTTGCGTGCTACCCTCACCGTGAGGGAGTTGCCGCACATGACCGATCCGACCTATCACCACGCTGCCCTGCTCCGCTTCGCGCAAGCCTTGCTGGAAGCATCGGGCCTCGCCGCCGACCGCGCGGCAACGGTGGCAGACGTGCTGGTGGAGGGGGACCTGCTCGGCCACACCACGCACGGCCTGGCGCTGCTGCCGGGCTACCTCAACGCGATTGCCAGCGGCGGCATGGCGACAGAGGGCGAGTGGCAGGTGGTCAGCGACCGCGGCGCCAGCGTGCTGTGGGACGGGCGGCGGCTGCCGGGGCCGTGGCTGGTGGCGCGGGCCATCGACCTCGCGGCCGAGCGGGCCGCCGCGCACGGCACGGCGACCGTCGTGATCCGGCGCAGCCACCACATCGCCTGCCTCGCGGCTTACCTGACCCGGGTGACGGCGCGGGGCATGGTCGTGCTGCTGCAAAGCTCCGATCCCTCCGTCGCCAGCGTCGCGCCGTTCGGCGGCACCCGCGCGTTCATCACGCCCAACCCCATCGCCGCCGGGTTCCCGACGGGCGGCGACCCGGTGCTGCTGGACGTGAGCACGAGCACCACCACCAACGGCCTGACCGGCCGGCTGAAGGGCGAGGGCGCGGTGCTCGGCCATCCCTGGCTGCTGGACGCCGCCGGGCAGCCGACGCCCGACCCGGCCGCGCTGTTCACCGACCCGCCCGGCACCATCCTGCCGCTCGGCGGCCTCGACAGCGGGCACAAGGGCTACGCGCTGGGCCTGTTGGTGGAGGCGCTGACGGCGGCGCTGGGTGGCTTCGGCCGGGCCGACGCTTCGGAGGGTTGGGGCGCCGCCGTGTTCCTGCAGGTCATCGACCCCGCCGCGTTCGGCGGCCTGGACGGCTTCCTGCGCCAAACCACCTGGCTCGCCGACGCCGCCCGGGCCAGCCCGCCGGCGCCGGGCGTCGATGCGGTACGCCTCCCCGGCGCGCGGGGCCTCGCGCTGCGGCGGCGGCAGTTGGCGGAGGGGGTGGCGCTTTACCCCTCCATCATGCCCGCGCTCGCCCCATGGGCCGAACGGCTAGGCGTGCCGGCGCCGGGGGCAGTCACTTAGGCTGGGAGGCTGGGGCGTCCTGGCTGGAAGCCGCCGGACGCTGATTCTCGTCGAGCTGCCCTTTGTTCAATTGGTCCACTTTGTCATCGCCGGTGGGTCCGCCGGCATCGTTGCTCTTGTCCACGTTCCGGTTCGGGGCATCGGCGTTGGCGGCCAGCGCAGGCGCCGCGGCAAGCAGGCTGAGAATGACAACGAGGACTTTCACCGGGGGCGCTCCTGGGCGGCAATCGTTGCCAGAATGATCGTTCGCAGGCCCTCCGGTCAAGCCGCCTCGTCCACCGCCAGCCCCATCGCGGCCCCGAGCCGGGCCAGGCGGCGCTGGATGCCGTCGCCGCTGAACACGCCGCTGCCCTCGGCCAAGCGGAGCGCGAGGCGCCCAGGCAGCACGCGCAGCGCGGCCCCGGCCAGCAGTTCCGGCGTGCCGGCGGACAGGGTGTACGCCAGGCGCAGCGCCGTCCCCAGCACCTCCGCCCGCCCAACTGCGGCGGGGTCCAAGAGGGCGCGGCCGATGGCGAGGTACGGCGCGTCCAACTCCGCCTCATAGCGCAAGGCGAGCGTCACCGCCAGGAAGGCGCGGGTCGGGTGGTCCATCGCGACGCCGGGCTGCCGCAGCACGCGGAGGAACGCCTGCTCCGCCCGGTAGTCCGGGTGGTCGTGGCTGCCGATGT
Source organism: uncultured Acetobacteraceae bacterium (assembly GCA_964247175.1). Taxonomy (GTDB): domain Bacteria; phylum Pseudomonadota; class Alphaproteobacteria; order Acetobacterales; family Acetobacteraceae; genus CAHJXG01. The sequence continues at coordinate 4,833 of CAXTUO010000178.1, forward strand.
CGGACATCCAGCAGGCGGCGGCCCGCAGCCGGGCCTGCGCCCCCGTCTCTCCCGGGAACAGCGGCGCGGTCCAATCCAGCAGCGCCGGCGGCAGGCGCACGTCGCGGCCGTAGCGGGCGGCGATGTCGTGCCCCAGCGCCACCACCGGGTCGGCGGCGCGGTCCTCCGGCGAAACCTGCTGCATGAACCAGCCTTCGCGGATGCCGTTGGCGCTGAACACCACCCGGCGCGCGTTGGTCTGGCGCAGCAGGCGGCGCAGCACGGTGGCGGCGAACGGCAGGTCATCCACCCGGCGGCGCGGCGCCCCGGTCAGCCGCTCCAGCACGCGGCGGGGACTCGCCAGGATCTGCGCCGCCAAGTCCCGCCCGGCGTCGCGGGTGATGGTGTAGTGGTGCACGATGTGCAGCGGGTAGTTCGTCAGGTGCATCTGCACCCGGGCCAGCGCGCGCCACGCGCCGCCGACCAGGTAAAGGTCGCGATCCTCGCCCTGTGCCAGCCACAGCACCGCGCCCAGGTCCGCGTCGGCGATGGCGCGGGCGCGGGCCAGGTCGCCTTCCGCCCGGTCGGACAGCCGGATCACCCCCAGCCCCAGGCTTTGCGCCAGCGGCGGGGCGCCGGCGCCCGCCCCCACCCGCACGACCTCCAGCGAGCCGCCGCCGATATCCGCCATGATGCCGTCGGCCTCCGGGATGCCGCACAGCACGCCGGCGCTGGACAGGGCCGCTTCCTGCTCGCCGGACAGCACGCGGATGGGGACGCCGGGCATGCGTGCCTGGAGGCTCGCCACGAACTCCGGGCCGTTGGAAGCGTCGCGCACCGCCGCGGTGGCCAGCACCTCGAACGGGTCCGCGCCCATGGCGCGGGCGATGGCGTGGTAGCGGGCCATGACGCGCAGGCCCTGGGCGACCCCGGCCTCGTTCAGCCGCCCGGTGCTGGACAGGCCGCGGCCCAGGCGCAGCACCGCCTTCTCGTTGAAGATCGCCACCGGGTTGCGGCCCCGGCCCTCGAACACCACCAGGCGCACGGAGTTGGAGCCGAGATCGACGATTGCCGACCGGAGAGCGGCTGGGCGCCCAAGCTGGTCCGGCATGGTCAGTCCTGGGTGACGCGGTTGGGGCGGCGGACCGGGTGGGCGTGGGTGGACAGCGCGCCGTGCAGCGCGGAGCCGCGTCCGGACAGCGACGGGTTGGTCATGAAGTAGTCGTGCGCCGACACCGGCCGGGCGCCCTCAGCCACCCGCCGCCACGCGCCATCCGCGCCCAGCTCCCAGGATTGCAGCGTGTCCCGCAGGTTCACCACCATGATCTGGTCCAGCACCTGGGCGTGGACGGTGCGGTTGTGGATGGGCACCAGCGTTTCCACCCGCCATTCCATGTTGCGCGCCATCCAGTCGGCGCTGCTGATGAACACCCGGGCGTGCTTGGAGGGCAGGCGGTGGCCGTTGCCGAAGGCGTAGATGCGGGAATGCTCCAGGAAGCGGCCGACGATGCTCTTGACCCGGATGTTCTCCGATAGGCCGGGCACGCCGGGGCGCAGGCAGCAGATGCCGCGCACCACGCACATCACCTGCACCCCGGCGTTCGACGCGGCATACAGCCGGTCGATCAGCTGGTCGTCCACCAGGCTGTTCATCTTGAGCCAGATATGCGCCGGGCGCCCGGCGGCGGCGAACGCCGTTTCCGCGTCGATCAGATCCATCAGCGTGCTGCGGGTGGTCAGCGGGCTGAACGCCAGGCTGTCCATGCGCTCGGGGGTCGCGTAGCCCGTCATGTAGTTGAACAGCCGGGCGCTGTCGCGCGTGAGGTCGGGATCGCAGGTGAAGAAACTGAGGTCGGTGTAGATGCGCGCGGTGATCGGGTGGTAGTTGCCGGTGCCGAAGTGGGCGTAGGAGCGCATGGCGCCGCCCTCCCGCCGCACCACGAGCGACAGCTTGGCGTGGGTTTTCAGTTCCATGAAGCCGTAAACCACCTGGACGCCGGCCGCTTCCAGGCTGCGGGCCAGGCGGATGTTGGCTTCCTCGTCGAAGCGGGCGCGCAGCTCGATCAGCGCTGTGACGGACTTGCCGGCCTCCGCCGCCTCGATCAGCGCCTTGACGATGGGGCTGTCGCGGCTGGTGCGGTAAAGCGTCTGCTTCACCGCCGCCACGTTCGGGTCGGCGGCGGCTTGGCGGAGGAACTGCACCACCACGTCGAAGCTCTCGAACGGGTGGTGGACGATGATGTCCTTGGCGCGGATGGCGGCGAAGCAGTCGCCG
>CAXTUO010000179.1:0-7067 GCA_964247175.1 uncultured Acetobacteraceae bacterium
AGCCCGCCCGACCCGGCCGCCGCGGCCAGCAGCACCGTGCGCCGCCGTCCGAACCGCAGCGCCAGCCGCGTCGCGACCGGGGTTGCGACCACGCCCAGCAGGTAAACGACGAACACCGAGCCGAGCTGCGCCGGGCCCAGGCTGAACGGCGGCGCCCCCAGATAAAAGTTGGCATAGGTGAAGGTCGCGACCATCGAGAACAGCACGGCGAAGCCCACGGCGCAGGTCGCCATCACCTGCGGATTGCCGAACTGGTCCGCGAACCCATCCCGTTGGCCGCGCCAGCCGCGCACCGGGCGGAACCGTTGCTCGGCCGGCAGCGCCCCGGCGATCACCCCGGCGCAGGCCAGCGTCAGCACCGCCAGGATCAGGAATGCGGACCGCCACCCCGCAAGCTCCGTCGCCCACCCCGCGATGAAACGCCCGGCGAAGCCGCCCACGATGGTGCCCACGGCATAAACGCCGGTGACCCGTACCGCGTCGGCGCCCGGGCACTCCTCGGCGATGAAGGCGACGGTCACGGCGAAGATGAAGGGCAGCAACAGGCCTTGGATGAACCGGCACAGGATCAGCCAGTCCAGTCCCGGCGCCCCGGCGGCGAGCAGCGTCGGAGCCGCCAAGACGAGGCTTGCCCCCAGGATCAGCCGCCGCCGGCCCAGCGCGTCCGAGATGCCGCCGACGAACGGCGCCACCAGCGCCACCGCGATCAAGGTCGCGGTGACGGTCAGCCCGGTGCGCGGCAGGCTGGCGCCGAACTGCTGCGCCAGCGTCGGCAGCAGCGCCTGGGTCGGATACAGGTTGATGAACGTGCACAGCCCGGCGGCAAAGACCCCGACGCGCACCCGCCTCAAGGCGGACCGGCCAGGATCGCGGCGCAGGCCGCAGGAAGCGGCGCCGCCGGGCGGGGCGGGGCAGGGGGCGGAGGCGGCGCGTCGAGCTGCTCGAACCACCAGGCGAGGGTCGCGTCGCAGCCATCGCCCGGCGGCACCGGCGGGAGGTCGCGGCACTCGGGCTGGCCGGCCGGGCAGCGGAAATGCAGGTGCATGTGGGCGGTGTGGCCGTACCAAGGGCGGATCAGCCGCAGCCAGGCGCGGTCGGCCATGGGGGTGCGGCAAAGCTGCTGCTTGATTGCCGGATTCACCAGGATGCGGTCGATGCCGGGCAGGCCGGCCGCCAGGCGCAGCAGGGTGACGTGCCCGGGGCTCCAGCGCGCCGGGTCCACGCTGCGGCCATCGGGCGTGACCAGGCTGGCGACCTCCACGGCGTCCCGGGCGGCCGGGGTCAGCTCCGGCTTCGGCGACACGTCCAGCCAGACATCCGCGTCCAGCCCGACCTGGTGGCTCGCGTGCAGCCCGGCGATCGGGCCGCCATGCGGGCGAGAGATGTCGTTCATGTAGAGCGTGGGCAGGCCTGCGGCCGCGGCACGCCGGCCCAGCGTTTCCAGCGCCGCAATGGTGTCAGGGTGTCCCCAGAACCAGCTCCGGCTGGCGCGCACCGTTTGATAGCCCGGGCCGTCCGCCGGAAGCTCCACGGCGCCCGCGATGCAGCCGCCGCCGGGTCCGCTGACGATGCGCGGCGCCGGGGCGCCCGCCGCAGGCTCGCCAGGCACAGGTTGGGCGAAGGAGGCCGAAAGTAATAGGAACAGCAGGGTGCAGGCGATGATGGGGGTGCGCAACGGCATCGTCCTTTCGCGGTCCCAGCATGGCACAGCATGGCGGCCCCGCGTCAATCGGCCCGCCAGGACCGATCCGTTGTTGCAACTTGCCGCCGCATGGTGCGATAGGCTCGCTCCGGGGCTTGCGAATGGATCGGGGCCTGTTCCCGTTGAGGATGAAGCGATGCACGACCGCTTTCTCGTGACCGGCGGCGCCGGCTATGTCGGCAGTCACCTGGTGGCGCTGCTGGTTGAGCGGGGGGCCGAGGTCGTGGTGCTCGACAACCTGCGGCAGGGCCACCGCGCCGCCGTGCCGGAAGCCGCCCGGCTGATCGAGGGCGACGTGTCCGACGCCCAAACGCTCGACAGCGTCCTGGCCGAAGGGTCGTGGAGCGCCGTGTTCCATTTCGCGGCGCTGTCCCTGGTGGGAGAAAGCATGCGCGAGCCGATGCGCTACCTGCTGGAGAACGGCGCGGGCGGCATGCGCCTGATCGACGCCTGCATCCGGCATGGCGTGAAAAAGTTCATCCTGTCCTCCACCGCCAACCTGTTCGGCGAGCCGGACCACATGCCGATCGACGAGTCCGCCCGCATCGACCCGTCCTCCCCTTACGGCGAAAGCAAGCTGGTGATCGAGCGCGCCCTGCGCTGGGCCGACCAGGTGCATGGCCTGCGCAGCGCCTGCCTGCGCTACTTCAACGCGGCCGGCGCCGACCCGAACGGCGTGCTGGGCGAGGACCACGACCCCGAGACCCACCTGATCCCCCTGGTGATCGACGCGGCGCTGGGCCGGCGCGGCGCGCTCACGGTGTTCGGCACGGACTACCCGACCCCGGACGGAACCTGCATCCGGGACTACGTGCACGTGACCGACCTGGGCGAGGCGCACCTTTGCGCGCTCGGCCAGCTCGACCGCCGCAGCGTCACCTACAACCTGGGCAACGGCAACGGCCACTCGGTCCGGGACGTGATCGCCTCGGTGGAGCGGGTGCTGGGCCGCTCGGTCCCGGTGCAGTTCGGCGACCGCCGGCCCGGCGACCCGGCGGCGCTGGTCGCGTCTTCCGCGCTGATTCAGGCGGAAACCGGCTGGACCCCGCGCTTCGCCGAGCTCGATACCATCGTTGCCAGCGCCGCCGCCTGGCGGCGGGCGCACCCGGGCGGCTACGGCGAGAACGCGCCAAGGGGGCAGGCCGCTACGGAGCCGGCCGGTAGGCCGGCACAGCCAGGTAGGACAGCCGCTTGAACTCCTTGCGGCCCCGCGCCACGGAGTCGAGGATCATGCCGCAGGTCAGCGACAAGCAGGCGAGCAGCGCGATCCCGGTGGACAGCACCGCCGTCGGCAGGCGCGGGACCAGGCCGGTGTGGACGAAGTCCACGAAGACCGGCACGGCGAGCACGATGGCCAGGAGCATCTGCACCGCCGCCGCCGCCGCGAAGAACGGCAGCGGGCGCTCCTCCTTCACCAGGACGACGATGGTCCGCAGGATGCGCAGCCCGTCGGCGACCGTGTTCAGTTTCGACGCGGAGCCAGCCGGACGCTCCTTGTAAGGCGTCGGCAACTCGCCGATCGGCATGCAGAGTTCGAGCGAGTGGACGGTGAACTCCGTTTCCGTCTCGAACCCGCCGGACAAGGCCGGGAAGGACTTCACGAAGCGGCGGGAGAACACGCGGTAGCCCGACAGCATGTCCGTGACCCGGTTGCCGAATACCCAGGACACGAGGCCGGTCAGCACCGCGTTGCCGAAGCGGTGCCCGGGCCGGTAGGCCGCCGCCATCTCCGACACCCGGACGCCGTTCACCATGTCCAGCCCGTGCTCCAGCAGCAGGCGCACCATGGCCGGGCTGGAAGCGGCGCAGTAGGTGTCGTCGCCGTCCACCAGGACGTAGGCGTCGGCCTCGATGTCGGCGAACATGCGGCGGATGACGTGTCCCTTGCCCTGGAGGCGCTCGGTCCGGGCGATGGCGCCGGCCGCGCGGGCAGCGTCGAGCGTGCCGTCGCTGGAGTTGTTGTCGTAAACGTAGACCGTGGCGTCCGGCAGCGCCGCCCGGAAGTCCCGCACCACGGCCGGGATCGCGACCGCCTCGTTGTAGCAGGGGATCAGCACGGCGATGTCCGGCGAACCCAGCGAAACGGCTTCGCCGTTTGCGCGGCTTGGTTTGACGCGCGGCGGCATGACGCCTAGTCCGACACCTCAGCGACGATTCTTGTGGTCGCCCCGGCGGCTACCCTCGTGGGCGCCTCGACCGCAACCGGCTGTCGGAACACGACCGAGCGCGACAGGTTGAAGTTGGCGAACATCCCGGCGCCCACCCCGGCCAGGATGGCGATCACCGGGTGCTGCGCGCAGACTGGCAGCAGCGTGACAAGCACAAAGAACGTCCCGCGGTTCAGCACGAAGCCCACGCCGTTGGCCGCGACGAACAGCAGCCATTGCCGCAGCAAGCCGCCGCCGCGCCCGCGCCCGGCGAACGTCCAGGCCCGGTTCAGCGCCCAGGTCGTGGTGACCGCCGCGGCGTAGGCCAGCAGCCCCGAAAGGTACAAGCCAAAGGTTGCCATCGCGGCATAGACCGTCGCGATATCGACGGCGGCGCCGGCGACGCCCACCGTTCCGAACCGCGCGAACTGCTGCACCAAGAGCCGCCGTTCGGGCGTCATGGCGGCGTGGAGGCGGCGGGCGTAAGCTGGGGGCTGCATGGCGCCGCACTTAACCTGTTTCCGTATCGAATGCCACCCTGCAACCCGGCGGCGCTGGCGCATCGCCCGGCCGCATGGTTTGCTGGAGCTGAAGCAGTGGAGGCACGAAGATGAGACGTCGCACATTCCTGGCCGCGTCGGCCGTGGGCTTGGCGGCGCCGGCGGTTGGGCGGGCGCAGGACAGCCGCGTCCTCCGCTTCATCCCGCAGGCCGACCTCACGGTGCTGGACCCGATGTGGACCACCGCCTACGTCACGCGCAACCACGCCTTCATGGTGTACGACACGCTGTTCGGGCAGGACAGCCAGTACCGGCCGTCGCCGCAGATGCTGGAAGGCTTCACCACCGGGGACGACGGCAAGACCTGGACCCTCACGCTGCGGCCCGGTCTGCTGTTTCATGACAACGAGCCGGTCCGGGCGCGTGACTGCGTGGCGAGCCTGGAACGGTGGGGCAAGCGGGATGCGTTCGGCGGCGCGCTGATGGCGGCGACCGATGAACTCGTGGCCAAGGATGACCGCACGCTCGTGTTCCGGCTGAAGAAGCCGTTCCCGCTACTGCCCGCAGCGCTGGCCAAGACCCCGCTGTTCATGCCGGCGATCATGCCCGAGCGCATCGCCCGGACCGATCCGTTCACCCCCGTGACGGAGATGATCGGCAGCGGCCCGTTCCGCTTCAAGGTGGACGAGCGGGTGCCCGGCGCCCGCGTCGTCTATGAAAAGTTCGCGGGCTACAAGCCGCGCGAGGGCGGCCCCACCGACTGGACTTCCGGCCCCAAGGTCGTGCACTTCGACCGGGTCGAGTGGACCACGATCCCCGACCCGACCACCGCCGCGCAGGCGCTGATCACCGGCGAGCAGGATTGGTGGGACTATGCGACCGCCGATCTCATGGGCCTCTTGGCCCGCAGCCGCGGCGTGAAGGTCGTGGTGCAGGAGCCTTCGGGCCAGATCGCCACCCTCCGCATGAACCAGCTGCAGCCGCCGTTCAACAACCCGGCCATCCGCCGGGCGCTGCTGGGCGCGGTGAGCCAGGAGGACGTCTTGACCGCGGTGGTCGGCACCGATCCCAAGATGTCGCGCAGCGGCGTCGGCTTCTTCTGCCCGGACACGCCGATGGCGAGCAGCGTGGGCCTGGACCTGCTGGCCGGGCCGCGCGACATGGACAAGGTCAAGCGCGACCTCAAGGCGGCCGGCTACAAGGGCGAGCGCGTGGTGCTGCTGGCGGCGACCGACTTCCCGGTGCTGAAAGCGATGGCGGACGTGACCGCTGACATGCTGGGGCGGGCCGGGATGAACGTGGACTACCAGGCGACGGACTGGGGCAGCGTCGTCACCCGGCGCGCGAAGAAGGACCCGGTGGAGGCCGGCGGCTGGAGCGCGTTCTGCACCGCCTGGGCCGGCACCGACCACCTGAACCCGGCCGCCCACATCCCGCTCCGCTCCAACGGGGAACAGGCCTGGTTCGGCTGGCCGACCGACCCGAAGATCGAGCAGCTCCGCAACGAATGGTTCGACGCGCCGGACGTGCCGGCGCAGGCCGCCCTCTGCGCCGAGATCCAGCGCGAAGCGTTCCAAAGCCTGCCCTACATCCCGCTGGGGCAATACTTGCAGCCGACGGCGTACCGCAGCAGCCTTGAGGGCGTGCTCAACGGGTTCGCGCTGTTCTGGAACGTGCGGCGGGCATGACGATATGCTGGGTCGCCAATGGCCCGGAATTTGCTAGGATTGTCGCAATGGTTACACAAAAGGGTATGCATGAAGCGCCGTGAGTTGCTCGCCGCCGGGACTGCCGCCGCCATGGGCAGCCTGGCCATGCCCCGCTTGTCCCGCGCGCAGGGTGCCCGCGTGCTGCGCTTCGTGCCGCAGGCCAACCTGTCCAGCCTCGACTCCGTCGCCGGCACTCAATATGTCGTGCGCAACGCCAGCCTGCTGATCTGGGACACGCTGTTCGGCGTGGACAGCAACCTGATGCCCAAGCCGCAGATGGCGGAAGGCTACGAGGCGAGCGAGGACTTCAAGACCTGGACCATCCGCCTGCGCCCCGGCCTCAAGTTCCATGACAACGAGAAGGTCACGGCCCGGGACGTGATCGCCAGCCTTGACCGCTGGATGGTGCGGGACACCATGGGGCAGCGGATCAAGGCGTCGCTCGACGCCATGGAAGCGTTGGACGACCGCACGGTCCGTATCCGCCTGAACAAGCCGTTCCCGAAGATGCTGTTCGCGCTCGGCAAGAGCAACGCGCCGGTTGCCGAGATCATGCCGGAGCGCATCGCCAAGACCGACCCGTTCCAGCTCATCAAGGAGTTCGTCGGCTCCGGCCCCATGGCGTTCAAGAGGGACGAGTGGGTGCCCGGCTCGGCCGCGGTGTTCGAGAAGTTCGCGGGCTACGACCCCCGGCCGGAGGTGGCGGACTGGCTGTCCGGCGGCAAGCGCATGATGTTCGACCGCATCGAGTGGCTGATCCTGCCGGACGACGCGACCAAGGCGGCGGCGCTGCAGAACGGGGAGATCGACTGGTGGGAGAACCCGGTGCCTGACCTGGTGCCGCTGCTCAAGCGCAACCGCAACGTCAACGTTGATATCGCGGACCCCTTGGGCAACATCGGCTCCTTCCGCATCAACCACCTGCACCCGCCGTTCAACGACCCGCGGGTGCGCCGGGCGGTGATGATGGCGCTGAGCCAGGAGGACTACATGCGCGCCGTGGTCGGCG
>CAXTUO010000180.1:0-7043 GCA_964247175.1 uncultured Acetobacteraceae bacterium
CCAGCAGCCCGCCCACCATGGCGTAGCCGAGCGGCTGCCGGATCTCCGACCCCGTACCGGTGCCGAGCATCAACGGCACGCCGCCGAACAGCGCGCAGAGCGTCGTCATCAGGATGGGCCGGAACCGCAGCAGGCAGGCCTCGTGGATGGCGTCCTCGCTCGACAGGCCGCGCTCCCGCTCCGCCTGCAGCGCGAAATCGACCAGCATGATGCCGTTCTTCTTCACGATGCCGATCAGCAGGATGATGCCGATGATGCCGATCACGTCGAGCGGACGCCCGAACAGCATCAAGGTCAGCAACGCCCCCAGCCCGGCGGACGGCAGCGTGGACAGGATGGTCAGCGGGTGGATCGTGCTCTCGTACAGCATGCCCAGGATCAGATAGACCGCGAACAGCGCGGCCAGGATGAGCGGCGGCGTGCTGCTCAGCGCGCTTTGGAACGCTTGCGCGTTGCCCTGGAACTTCGTCGCCATCGAGCCCGGCATGTGCAGGCCCGCCGTGGCCTGCTGCACCGCCGCGACCGCCTCGCCGATCGACACGCCCGGCGCCAGGTTGAAGCTGAGCGTCACCGAAGGGAACTGGCCCTGGTGGTTGACCGCGAGCGGCGCCAGCGTCGTCCTGGCCGAGGCGATCTGGTTCAGCGGCACCTCGGTCCCGCTTTGCGACCGCACGTAGATGCGGGCAAGCGCGTTGGGGCCGAGCTGGAACGCGGGATCGACTTCCAGGATGGCGTAGTACTGGTTCAGCATGGTGTAGATGCGCGCCACGTGGCGACGGCCGAACGCATCGTACAGGGTGTTGTCCACCCGGGCCAGGTCGATGCCGAAGCGCGACGCCGCCGTGCGGTCGATCTCCAGGCTCAGCGTGCGCCCGGTGCTTTGCTGGTCGCTCGCCACCGACGTCAACTGCGGCAAGCCCTGCAGCTTCTGCAGCAGGCGCGGCGCGTAAAGGTTCAGCTCCTCGCTGTCCACGTCCGTGAGCGTGTATTGGTACTGGGTCTTGGACACCGTCGCGCCGATGTTGATGTCCTGCGCGGCCTGCATGTACAGCGTTATCCCCTGCACCTTCCGCAAGGCCGCGTTCAGGCGGGTGATGACCTGGTCCGCGGTGACGCCGCGCTCCGCCGGGGGCTTGAGGGTGATGAACATGCGTCCGTTGTTGATGGCCACCGTCGGGCCGCCGGCGCCCACGTAGCCGATGGCGGACGCGACCGCCGGGTCCTGCCGCACCACCGCGAGCACGGCCTGCTGCCGCTGCATGATGCCGGCGGGCGACACGTCCTGGGCGGCCTCCGTGATGCCGGCGATCAGCCCGGTGTCCTGCTGCGGGAAGAAGCCTTTCGGGATGACGGTGAACAGGCCCACGGTCGCCGCCACGGTCAGCAGCATGACGGCGAGCGTGATCCGCCGGTGGCGCAGGGCGACGACCAAACCCCGGTCATAGGCCGAAACCATCCCGTCCAGCACCCGCTCCAGCGCCGCCGACACCCGGCCGGGCGTCCTGTGCCCGTCCTCCGCCTTGAGCAGCCGGGCGCACATCATGGGCGTGAGCGTGAGCGACACGAACACCGAAACCAGGATCGACACCGCGACGGTCACGGCGAATTCCCGGAACAGCAGGCCGACCACGCCGCTCAGCAGGAACAGCGGGATGAACACCGCGATCAGCGAGATGGAGATGGACAGGATGGTGAACCCGATCTCCCGCGCCCCGTCCAGCGCCGCCTGCAGCGGCCCGGCGCCGTTCTCCATGTGCCGCACCACGTTCTCGACCATCACGATGGCGTCGTCCACCACGAAGCCGACCGCGATGGTGAGCGCCATGAGCGACAGGTTGTCCAAGCTGTAGCCAAGCACGAGCATCACCGCGAAAGTGCCGATCAGCGAGATGGGCACCGACACGGCCGGGATCACCGTCGCCCAGAAGCGGCGCAGGAACACCGCGATCACGCCCACCACCAGCGCGACGGTGAGCAGCAGGGTGAACTGCACGTCGGCCACGCTGGCCCGGATGGTCTGCGTGCGGTCGGAAACGATCTCCACCTTGATGGAAGGCGGCAAGGACGCCTGGAGCTGCGGCAGCGCCTGCTTGATCGCGGCCACGGTCTGGATGACGTTGGCGCCGGACTGGCGCTGCACGGCGATCAGCACCGCGCGATGGTCGTTCAGCCAGCCTGCCTGCGTCGGGTCGTCGGGTGCCGTCACCGCCCGCCCCACGTCGCGCACCCGGATCGGCGCGCCGTTGCGGTAGGCGAGGATCAGGTCCTCGAAGCCCTTGGGGCTGGTGAGCTGGTCGTTGGTCTGCAGCGCATAGGCGGTCTGGCCGCCGTAGAGCTGCCCCTTCGGCTGATCCACCGTCGCGTTGGCGAGGGCGGCGCGCACGTCCTCAAGGTCGATGCCGGCGGCGGCGAGCTGCGCCGGGTTGACCTGGATGTGGATCGACGGGCTTTGCAGCCCGCCGATGCCGACGATGCCGACGCCGGGGATCTGCGAGATCTTCTGCGCCAGGATCGAGTTGGCGTAGTCGCTGACCTTGGTGATCGGCAGCGTGTCGGAGGTGAGCGCGATCAGCAGGATCGGCACGTCGGCCGGGTTGGTCTTGCGGAAGGTCGGCGGCGTCAGCAGGCTGGCCGGCAACTGCCCGCCGGCGGCGTTGATCGCCGCCTGCACGTCGCCGGCCGCGGAGTCGATGGTGCGCGACCGGTCGAACTGCAGCGTGACCTGGGTGTAGCCGCTGCCGCTGCTTGACGTCATCTGGGTGATGCCGGGGATCTGCCCGAACTGCCGCTCCAGCGGGGTCGCGACGGAGGACGCCGTGGTCTTGGCGTCCGCGCCCGGCAGCTGCGCCGTGACCTGGATCGTCGGGAAGTCCACGTTCGGAAGTGCTGCCACCGGCAAACGGAGGTAGCCGGCGACGCCCAGCGCTACGACCGCCACCATCAGCAGGGAGGTCGCGACCGGGCGGCGGATGAAGCCTGCGGAGATGTTCATGGCAGCAGCCCCGCCGTTGCGCTGGAAGAGTCCGCGACGTCCGAAGGCGGGGAAGACACGACGGCGGTGCCGGCGGTCAGCCGGTACTGGCCCTGCGTGACCACCGTTTCGCCGGGCTTCAGCCCTCCCGTGATCACGGCGGTGCCGCGCACCTGCTGGCCGGTCTGCACCGCGCGGACGGCGGCCTTGTTGTCCGCGCCCACGACAAAGGCGAACGTGCCATGCGGCCCCTGCTGCACCGCGTCGGCCGGCACGGTCAGGGCGCCTTTGGCCACGGAGGTCGTCAGCTCGACGTTGACGAAAGCGCCGGGCCAAAGGCGGCGCCCGGCGTTCGGGAACAGCGCCTTGAGCTGCACGGTGCCGGACTGCGGGTCGGCCTGGTTGTTGACCAGCAGGAGCTGCCCGGTGTCCAGCGCCTGGGTGCCCGCCTGGTTGTAGGCGACGGCGGCGACCTTGCCCGCGGACAGGGCGTCCTGCACCTTCATGATGTCGTCGGTCGGCAGGGTGAACAGCACGGCGATGGGCTGCACCTGCGTCATCGTCACCAATCCTTGGGCGTCGGTCGGATGGATGATGTTGCCGACGTCGATCTGGCGCACCCCGGTGATGCCGTCGAACGGCGCCAGCAGGGTGGTGTAGCTGAGCTGCGTCTGCGCATCGTCGATGGCGGCCTGGTCGGACTTGAGCGTGCTCTGCATCTGCGCGATCTGCGCGCGCTGGTCCGTCACCTGCTGGTCGGTCGCGAAGCCGTTCTTCAGCAGCGGCACGTTGCGGTTGAGGTTGGTCTCGATGTTGGCAAGCTGCGCCTGGTCGTGGCTGAGCTGCGCCTGCGCCTGGGCAAGCCGCGCCCGGTAGGGCCTGGGGTCGATCTGGGCCAGCACGTCGCCGTTGCGGACCGCCTGCCCTTCCACGAAGTTGACGGTCTGCAGCAGGCCGGTCGCCTGGCTCCGGATCGTGGCGGTGTTCAGTGCCTGCACCGTGCCGAGGCCGGTGAGGATGATCGGCACGTCGCCCTGCTGCACCGGCGCCGTCACCACGGGCACGGGTTGGGCAGGCGCCGGCGGCGGCGCGGCAGGTTTGGCGAAATGCATCGCCAGCCCTGCCCCACCCGCGACAACCGCGAGGGACAGGCCGGCTTTGACGGCGAGCTTCATCGAACGACCCTCGTCACGTGGGGGAAACAGGCGGGCGGCGGCATGGGCCAGGACATGCCGCCATGCCGGCCTACCGCTGGGACGGCGCCGGCGATCCCATTTCCGCTTCTTGCTGCGGCTGCATGCGGGTGATGCCGATTGTGCCCACGCGCTCCTGGCCGGTCGAACCCGGCGCCAAGGTCCGCGCGCCTGCCGGCACGCTGTTGGGCGGCTCCGGCATGCTTTGGCCGGAGTTCGGCGCGGGCGGCGACTGGGTGACGCCCTGCGCGAACGACGGCGCGGCGCCCAGGGCGAGCGCCAGGGCCGCGAAGGCGCCTGTTGTCAGCTTCATGAGGAGGCTCCGTATGGTGGCGGCACCAGCGCCGCCGTGACCAGTTATCGGGCCACGGCCACCCGGAAGCCAATGCGGCGTCCTCACGGGCCCATGACGGCCCGGCATGGACCCGCCGCGCCGCTACGACATCCGGGCGACGCGCAGGACCAGGCTGCGCAGCCAACGGTGCGCGGGCACGTCGTCGAGCCGGCGATGCCACAGCATGGCCGTCACCAGTTGCGGCGAGGCGAACGGCAAGGGCAGGACCTCAAGCGGCGCGATGGACGCGAACGCCCGCGCGGTGCGCTCGCCCAGGATCGCGACCATGTCCGACTGCGCCAGCGCCGACGCCGCGGCAAGCAGGGGCGCCTGGAGCGCCACGCGGCGGGCCAAGCCGTGCCGCGCCAGCTCGGCATCCAGGAAATCCGTCCCCTCGCCGGTCGAGGACAGCACGAGGTGCGGATAAGCGGCGAGCGCCGCGAGGCTCAGCGTTCCCGCCCCGGCCGCCGGGTGGCCGCGGCGCACCAGGGCGGCGAAGCCGTTCTCGAACAAGCGCAGGTCGGCGAAGCGCTCGCCCGGCGCGGCGAGGCCGCCCAGCGCCAGGTCCAGCTCGGCGCGGTCCAGCCGCTCGGCCAGGTCCAGCGTGCCGCTCGGGCGCAGGTCGAGGCTCACGCCGGGCGCCTCCGCCGCCACCGCGGCCGCGATCGGGGCGGCCAGGACCAGCGCGGCGCGGTTGTCGATCGCGACCACGAAGCCACGCCCAGCCGTGGCCGGCTCGAACCCGGCCGCACCCTCCAGCGCGGTGCTCAGGCCTTCCAGCGCGGCGCGGACCGGGCCGGCCAGCCGCTCGGCATAGTGCGTCGGCTCCATGCCGTCCGGGGTGCGCAGGAACAGGTCGTCCCCCAAGGCGGCGCGCAGCCGGCCCAGGGCGTGGCTGATCGCGGGCTGGCTCATGTTGAGCTTGGCCGCCGCGCGGGTGACGCTGCGCGCCTGCCCCACGGCGTCGAACACCACGAGCAAGTTCAGGTCAAGCGTGCGCCAGTTCATGCGTGGCCTCCCTGCAAGGGCGGCATGGGCGTGTAGATGGCGAGCTTCAGCGCCGGGTCGTCATTGGCCTGGAAGCTCGCATACAGGAAGCGCAGCGCGCCCTTCGTGGGATGGGCCAGCAGCTTCTGGCCGGACGACACGCCGCGGATGTCGTGCGCCTTCCACCAGTCCGAGAACTCGCGGCTGCCTTGCCGGAGACGCTGCAGGAGGTCGCGGAACGCCGGGTCGCCGGCCCACAGGTCATGCGTGGCGCGGAACTGGGCCACCATGCGCTTCGCTTCCTCGGCCCAGGTCGTGCCGAACAAGCGCCGGGCATCCGGGGTGGTCAGCATCCAGGCCAGGATGTTGCGGTCCGCCTCGGCGAGGCCGCCCCAATCGAAGATGTCGGCTGCGGCGGCGTTCCACGCCAGGACGTCCCACCGGCGCCCGGTGACGTAGGCGGGCTGGTTGAGGCTTTCCACCACGCGCCGGATCGCCTCGGGTACGGCCTCGCGGGAGAACGCGCGGCGGCGGGCCGGCCGTGCCAGCGCCCGCAGGTGCGCATGCTCCGCCTTGCCGAGACGCAGCGCGCGGGCCAGGGCGTCAACCGTGGTGACGGAAGGGCTGACGGTCCGGCCCTGCTCCAGCCGGATGTACCAATCGACGCCGATGCCGGCGAGTTCGGCCACCTCCTCGCGCCGCAGGCCCGGCGTCCGGCGCCGGCGCCCGTCCGCGAGGCCGACCGCTTCAGGTGTCAGCTTCTCCCGCCGCGACCGGAGGAAATCGCCGAGGCCGCTGTTGCTCGTGTCCGACATGGGCTTCCATACCGCGGCCAGGGTGGGAGTGCGCAGTCCTAGGATGGTGCCAGGCCTGGATGCGGCTGGGAAGCCTGCGAGGATGGCGCGGGCTGAAGGAGCATGACCACCATGAAAGCTGCCATCCTAAAGGCGTGGGGATCGCCGCTCGCCATCGAGGCCCTGCCCGACCCGGTGCTGGGCACGGGGGAGGTCATCGTCGATGTCGCGGCGACGGTCGTCCTGTCCTATGCCAGCGAGGTGTTCAGCGGGGACCGGAAGTACCTCCTCACCCTGCCGGTCGCGCCAGGGTGCGGCGCGGTCGGCCGCGTGCGCGCCGCAGGGCCGGACGCGACGCGCCTTGCCGTCGGCGATTGGGTCACGTGCGACCCGACCGTGCGGGCGCGCGACGATGCGCTCACCCCCGACATCACCCTGCAAGGCTGGAGCGCCCGCGGACCAGGCGGCCTGCGCCTGCAGGAGCACTTCCACCACGGCCCCTTCGCCGAGCAGATGCTGGTGCCGACCGAGAACGCGGTCCCGCTCGGCCCCATCGACCCGGCGGATGCCGGGATGTGGTGCGTGCTGAACCTGCTTCTCGTGCCGTATGGCGGCCTGCTCGCGGCGAAGCTGCAAGCGGGGGAGACGCTCCTGGTCAGCGGCGCCACCGGCAACTTCGGTAGCGCGGGCGTCGCCGTGGCGCTCGCGATGGGGGCGGGCTGCGTCGTGGCGTCGGGCCGGAACGAGGCGGTGCTGGCGGACCT
>CAXTUO010000181.1:0-7042 GCA_964247175.1 uncultured Acetobacteraceae bacterium
CCTGGGCCTTGCGGCTGACCGACGCGCGCGGTTTCGCACGGCACGTCGCGAACACCGATCCGAGAACGGAAGTGCCGCCCGCCGGGCTGTTGCCGCGCCTGCAGCGCGCCAAGCCATACATCTACAGCGATGCGGAGATCGGCGCGCTGTTGGCGGCAGCGCTGGCCTTGCCGCCGACCGACGGCCTGCGCCGATGGACCTACCACTGCCTGTTCGGGTTGATTGCGGCGACGGGCATGCGCTTGTCCGAGGCGATCGGCCTCCAGTGCGACGACGTCGACCTCGAAGGCGGCATCTTGACGGTTCGACGGAGCAAGTTCGGCAAATCGCGCCTTGTTCCCTTGCATTCGACGGCCCGCGCGGCTCTCCGTGGCTATGTCGAACGGCGCGATGCCCATCTCGGATCGCGCAGCCCAAACTTCTTCGTAGCCGAGCGCGGCGGCCGATTGCTGCACCAGTACGTTCACCGGGTCTTCTGGCGATTGTCTCGGGAGACCGGCCTGCGCCGCCCAGGCGACCATTCCGGGCCGCGCGTGCACGACTTCCGGCATCGGTTCGCGGTCCGGACGCTTCTTGGCTGGTATCGCGGGGGGACCGACGTCGAACAACAGCTTCCGGTGCTCTCCACCTACCTCGGCCATGTCTGCGTGCGCGACACCTATTGGTATCTCTCGGCCTGTCCGGAGCTGATGCAAGAGGCGGCGCAGCGCCTCGACCAGCGATGGGAGGCCACGCCATGAAGCCGGGCAGCAACGTCGCCACGCTTGTCGAGCGCTATTTCACCGACCGGCTCATGCGCCAGCGCAACGTCAGTGCCAACACGATCGCATCCTACCGGGACACGTTCCGGCTGCTGTTCAGATTTGCGCAGGCACGGCTCCGCAAGCCGCCGTCGGCCTTGGCGCTCGACGATCTGGATGCGCCGTTCATCGGCGCGTTTCTCGAGGATCTCGAGAAGCGGGGCGCGGGCATCAGGACGCGCAACCTGCGCCTGACCGCCATCCGCTCCTTTTACCGTTTCGCATCCTTCGAGGAGCCAGCCTATAGCGCCCTGATCCAGCGCGTCCTCGCGATGCCGAGCAAGCGGCATAACAAGCGTCAGGTGCATTTCCTGACGCGGCCCGAGATCGAGGCGATCCTTGCCGCTCCTGACCGAACGACATGGCTTGGCCGCCGCGACCATGCCTTGTTGCTGCTCGCCGCCCAGACGGGCTTGCGCTTGTCCGAGCTGACCAGCCTCGACAGGGACGCCATCCATCTCGGCGCCGGCGCCCACGTGCGATGCATCGGCAAAGGCCGGAAAGAACGATGCACGCCGTTGGCCACGCACGCTCGCGCCGCCCTCAAGGCATGGCTCAAAGAGCCGGCGCGACGCGGAGCGGCAGCGTTGTTTCCAAACGTGCACGGGGGCCGGCTCAGCGCCGACGGTGTCCAATCGCTGCTGGCCAAATACGTGCGCGTCGCCGGCGGGGCATGCCCGTCGTTGACGTCGAAACGCGTATCGCCGCACGTGCTGCGGCATAGCGCGGCTATGGAGCTGCTGCAGGCGGGCGTCGACTGCTCGGTGATCGCATTGTGGCTCGGCCATGAGTCGATCGAGACGACGCAGACCTACTTGCACGCCCACCTTGCCCTGAAAGAAGCGGCCCTGGCACGGCTCACGCCATACGAACGCGGAAAGCCAACTCGTTTCCGGCCCAACGACCGTCTGCTCGCCTTTCTGGACGCGCTGTAGACGGCCAAACTATGCCGAATGGCGTCGGAACGAAGCCCTCTCGACAGCTCGCAAAAGCGACCGAACGAGAGATCGAGCCCGGCTCCGCTCGGCATAGTTCGCCGGTCGGCATAGACCTGCCTATGCCGCGCGCGGCATAGGGCCGTTTCCACGAGCGAAGCGACGTGCGCCCAGTTCGCGCCACCCTCGTCCGAGCCAGCTTCATAATGCCGGGTTTCTGACATTCGAAGCCGTGGTCACCTATCCATTTCATCCGCTGGTCGGTCAGACCGTGCTGGTCATCGGCGACCACGAGCATGACGGCGTTCACCACGTCCTGATTCGACAGCCGCATGGGGGTTCGTTCCAGATCCCGAAATGGATGTTCGATCCGGGGCTGAGCGACTTGGCAACCGTGTCCACGCCGCGGCTTTCCGTAAGCCAGCTCGTCTTGCTGCGCGCCCTCGTTGACCGTCTCCTAGCCTGCTCCTCGGGAAACAGAAGCCCTGGAGGAGTTGGCCATGAGAACGCTGCCCCGCGCACAACCGGATCTGTTCGTCGCAACGGCGAGGTTTGCCGAGCTGACGGGCGCCGAACGCCAAAAAGCCGTGGCGCTTCTGCAGGCGCTGCTGACGGAAGCGGTGGTGACGCCCCCCAGCGAGCCCCCGGTGGCCGCAAAGGAGGCGGGCGATGAGTAAGGTCACGTCCGAGCACCTCGCCCGCGCTGCTTTCGTGTATGTACGGCAGTCAACGGCCTACCAAGTGGTCAACAACCTGGAAAGCCAGCGGCGGCAATACGGGTTGGTGGACCGCGCGCGGCAGCTGGGCTGGAGCGACGTTCAGATTGTCGACGACGATCTTGGCCGATCTGGCGGCGGGACAGTCCGTCCCGGGTTTGAAAAGCTGCTGGCCGCGATCTGTGAAGGCCGGGTCGGCGCAGTCGTGTCGCTGGAAGCGTCGCGCTTGGCGCGGAACGGCCGCGATTGGCATACGCTGCTGGAGTTCTGCGGCCTGGTTGGGACGTTGCTCATCGACGAGGATGCCATCTTTGATCCTCGTTCGCCGAACGATAGGCTGTTGCTCGGCATGAAGGGCACGATGAGCGAGATGGAGCTGTCGACGTTTCGCCAGCGATCGATCGAGGCCATGCGGCAAAAGGCGCGGCGCGGCGAACTTCATCTGACCGTGGCTGTCGGTTACGCGAAAGCCGACGACAACCGCATCGAGAAGGATCCCGACCGGCGCGTGCAGGACGGCATCCTGCTCGTGTTCCGCAAGTTCGCCGAACTCCAGTCGGTCCGCCAAGTCCTGCTTTGGTTCAGGCGGGAGAACGTGCTCGTCCCGGCAATCGTGCCGGGTCGCGGCAAACGTCCGATCCAATGGAAGGCGCCAGTTTACCACACCCTGCATCACATGCTGACGAACCCGGTCTACGCGGGATCCTACGCCTACGGCCGGCGCGGGACGCGCGTGACGATCGAGGGCGGTCGGAAGCGGATCATGCGCGACACCCTGCGGCGCAATTGGAGGGATTGGGAGGTTCTGATCCACGACCACCATGAGGGTTACGTCGCCTGGACGGAGTTCGAGCGGAACCAGCACCTGATTGCCGACAACGCGAACGGGAAAAGCTACATGGGTCGTGGCTCCATCAGGCGCGGCGAAGCCTTGTTACCGGGGCTGTTCCGCTGCGCGCGCTGTGGGCGGCGGCTCCACGTTCAATACACGGGCAAGGGGGGCAACACGCAGCGGTATGCCTGCAAAGGAACGTTCAGTGACGAGGCTGCCAGCAACTGCATCGGCTTCGGCGGGATGCGGGTCGATCGCGTCGTCGCCCAGGAAGTTCTGGACCGCCTGCAGCCACTTGGGATCGAGGCGGCGCTGGCCGCGATGCAAGCCCAAACGGAGCAGCGCAGCGACAAGCGCCGGCAGATCGAGAACGCGGTCCAGCAGGCTCAATACGAGGCTGCCCGGGCGCGTCGGCAATACGACGCGGTCGACCCCGAAAACCGCCAGGTCGCCAGCGAGCTGGAGCGGCGCTGGAACGAGAAGCTGGTTCAGCTGCGCGATTTGGAGATCCAACTCGAGGGCGTCGATCAAGGCAGTCCGGCGCCAACGCTTTCGGCCGACGCCTGTGCAAGGCTTGTCACCCTCGGCAAGGACTTGGCCAAGGCATGGAACAGTCCCGGCGCATCAACCGAGACGCGCAAGAAGATCATCAGGCTGCTCGTCAAGGAGATCATCGTCGATGTCGTCGGCGACAGCTTGGCGCTGATCATCCATTGGCAGGGCGGCGATCATACCGAAAAGGCGGTCAGGAAAAACAAGGTCGGGCAGACCCGTTGGACGGTTGAGGCCAACGTCCTCGACCTCGTGCGTGCGCTGGCGCGGCAGCTCCCGGATCTGGCCATCGCCGCCATTCTCAACCGCTCCGGCAAGCTGACCGGGCGCGGCGCCACTTGGACACGAACTCATGTCTGCGGACTCCGGAACACCCACGGCATCCCCGCCTACCGTGAAGGCGAACGCGCCGAGCGCAAGGAGGCAACCCTTGATGAGGCCGCAGATATTCTGAAGGTAAGCCGCGCAACAGCCTACCGGATGGTCAGCCGTGGCATACTCCCGGCCCGGCAGCTGTGCGCTGGGGCGCCTTGGATAATCGGGCTTGCCGACCTGCAGCAGGAGGCCGTTCAACGCGACGCCGAAGCCAGGAGGTCACGGCGCCCGGTTTCTCACGATCCGCTTCAGAATTCCTTTGCTTTGTAAGGACATCGCCAGATGAGCAGAATGACGCACCAACGTCGTTGCCGGCGAAGAGCGCGTTCTTTCTCGACAGCTTGATCGGGCGTATGGCGCGCTCGACGCTGTTGTTGTCGAGTTCGATGCGCCCGTCGTCGAGGAACCGATCGAGCCCGTCCCAGTGGTTCAGCGCGTAGCGGATCGCACCGGCCGTCGGGCCACGCCCGGGCAACGTCGCGACCTGCGCCTCGAACCAGGCGCGCAGGTCCGCCACCAGCGGCCGGCTCTTGGCCTGGCGCGCAGCGAGCCGGTCCGCAGCCGTTTTGCCGCGCACCTCGGCTTCGATCCGGTAAAGGGTGGCGATGCGCGCCAACGCCTCCACGGCAATCGGCGCCGCACCGGCTTTGGCCAGGTCGTAGAAGCCCCGGCGCACGTGCGCCCAGCAGAACACCAGCGTCACCGTCCTGCCGTCGTCCTTGGGGCCGGCCAGCTTCTTGTAGGTGGCGTAGCCGTCGCACTGCAGGATGCCGCGATAGGCCCCGAGCAGCCGGTCGTTGTGCTCCTGCCCGCGGCCGGGGGCATAGCTGTAGACCACCGCCGGCGGATCACCGCCGCCCCAGGGCCGGTCGTCGCGCGCCACCGTCCAGAAGTAGCCTGTCTTGGCCCGCCCGCGGCCGGGGTCGAGCACCGGCACGGTCGTCTCGTCGGCGAACACCCGCGCCGAGGAAAGCAGGATCTCCTTCAAGCGGCTGACCACGGGCGCGATCTCGGCCGCGGCATACCCGACCCAGCCGCAAATCCCCGAGGGGATTTCGGCGAGAACGCCAGGGTGGAGCGTTCCAGTTCCACACCCTGGCGGGCCATGATCTGCGCCTGGCGATACAATGGCAGGTGGTCGGCGTAGCGCGACACCAGCACGTGGGCGACCAGCGCCTCGGTGGGCAGGCCGCCCTCGATCAGCCGCGCCGGCGCCGCGGCCTGCACGACCACGCCCTCGCACGCCCGGCAAGCGAGTTCGCCGAAACGCAAAGCGTTTGCGGCTGGGCCGCCGGGTCACCAGCACCCGGAACTGGGCGGGGATCACGTCGAGGCGCTCGGAACTGTCATGGCCGATCACCGCCATGACGCCGCGGCAGCACGGGCAGGCCGTGTCCTCGGGCGTCAGCGTCACCTCGACCCGCGGCAGGTGCGCGGGCAGCGCGCCCCGGCTCGCCCGGCGCTTGGCCGCACGCTCGCGCTTCAGGGCGGGATCTCGCTTCTCGCCCTCGGCCTCGCCCTGGGCGATCGCCTGCTCCAGGTCCTCCAGGCCGAGCTGCAGCTGCTCCTCGGGCAAGCGCTCGGATTTGGCGCCGAACTGCATGCGCTTGAGCCGCAGCAGCAGGTGCCGCAGCCGGTCGTTCTGGCCCGCCAGCGCGTCGCATTCGGCGGCCAGCCGGTCGCGCTCGGCCGCAACGCTGTCCCGCTCGGCCAAAGCGCCATCCCGCTCGGCCTGAGCCGCCAGCAGCAAGGCGCGTAGCGCCGCGGTCGTCTTGGGCAAAGGTCCTGCGGGATCGGGAGCAACGCGCATCGTGGGCGAATCCTACCCTGCCGCGGTCGGCGTGGGAATCCTCCGCACCGTCTGCACCCGCGTCCAGTCCAGCCCGTCGAACAGGGCGGCGAACTCCACCGCCGACAGCCGCAGCGCCCCGTCCATCACCGGCGGCCAACGGAACGCACCCTGCTGCAGCTGCTTCCACACCAGAACCAGGCCGCTTGCATCCCAAACGAGGATCTTCACCCGGTCCGCGCGCTTGGCCCGGAACACCACCACCACGCCCGAGAACGGGTCCTCCCCCAGCACGGCGGACGCCAGGGCAGCAAGGCCGTGGGCTCCTTTCCGGAAATCGACCGGCCGCGTCGCCAGCAGCACGCGCACGCCAGAGGGAATGGTGATCATGCCCCGCCCGCCGACGCCCGCACTGCGCGCAGCACCGACGTGAGCAGGGCTGCGTCCATGCTGGCCCACACGCGCACAACAGCACCGGCGACCTCGACCTCGATCACGGGACCGGAAGCCGCCTCCGGCGCGGGTGTCGGCGCCGGCACTGCGGGCGACACCGCCGGCTCGGCGAAGATCGGCACGAAGGCAGGCACTGGCGGCCCAGCAACAGGCGTGCCCGCCGGCAGCGCCAGCAAGCCCGCAAGCGCCTCGCGCCGCCACCCGAACACCTGCTGCGAGCTGAGCTGCCACCGCCGCGCAACCTCGGAAACCGTCGCTCCCGGCGCCATCGCCTCGGCGACGATCCGAGCCTTCTCCTCCGCCGACCAGCGCCGCCGCCGGCCCGGACCCGTCAGCACCTCGACCCGGCGATACTCCGCCTTCAGGTCATCCTTACCGTCAAACATAATGTCAGCTCGAAGCTCCCTGCCTCAAGCAAACCAACCACAGTCACCCCTCAATCAGGAACAATGGCCGCGGAGCAACGCTTACGTTCAAGCGGATACGGGATGTGCTGTCCGGCATCGGCTTCCGCGTTGAAGGTTATGAGAGGCAGCTGCGCACATGCGTTGCGCAGTTGCTGCTTCAACATGGCTCGCCCAGCCTCGACG
>CAXTUO010000182.1:0-7023 GCA_964247175.1 uncultured Acetobacteraceae bacterium
GGCACGGGGATGGGACCCGGGGCAGACGCCGGTCGCGGCGCCGGGCCTCAAGGTCCATGCGTTCGCTTCGGGCCTCAAGCATCCGCGGTGGCTCCTCGTGCTGCCGTCCGGCGACGTCCTGGCGGCCGAGGCCACCCAGGTGAGCATGTCCACCAAGAACGTGTTCGACTACGCCATGGCCAGCACGATGCGGCGCGCTGCGGCGATGGGCGAAAGCGCAAACCGCATCACCCTGCTGCGCGACACGGATGGCGACGGCGTGGCCGAAACCCAGGCCGTGTTCATGGAAGGATTGAACCAGCCCTTCGGCATGGCCGTCCTCGGCAGCAACTTCTACGTGGGCAACACCGATGGCGTGGTTGCCTTTCCCTATGCCGAGGGCGCGGATCGGATCACGGCGCCGGGCCGGAAGCTGGTTGACCTCAAGCCCGGCGGCCATTGGACGCGCAGCCTTCTGCCGAGCCCCGACGGCCAGAAGCTTTATGCGGGCGTCGGCTCGCTCAGCAACATCGGCGACGAGGGCATGGAGGCCGAGGAAGGGCGTGCCGCCATCTATGAGATCGACCTCGCAACCGGCAGCAGCCGCATCTTCGCCAGCGGCTTGCGCAATCCGGTGGGCCTCGCATGGGAGCCGTCAACCGGCACGCTTTGGACGGTCGTCAACGAGCGCGACGGCCTGGGAGACGAGACTCCGCCCGATTACCTGACCTCGGTGCGCGACGGAGGCTTCTATGGCTGGCCGTATTGCTACTGGGGCCAAACCGTGGACGACCGGGTGCCACAGGACGCAAAGGCGGTCGCGGGCGCGCTGACGCCGGACTACGCGCTGGGCGGGCATACGGCGTCGCTGGGCTTGTGTTGGGTTCCAGCAGGCACGCTGCCGGGCTTTCCGGAGGGGATGGCGGTCGGACAGCACGGGTCGTGGAACCGGAGCAAGCTGAGTGGCTACAAGCTCGTCTTCGTGCCGTTCAAGGATGGACGGCCTTCCGGTCCGCCACGGGACATCCTATCGGGCTTCCTCAGCCCCGACGAACGCGTGTCCTATGGGCGGCCGGTCGGGGTGGTGCTCGGGGCAGACGGCCGCTCCTTGCTGATGGCGGACGACGTGGGCGACGTGGTCTGGCGCGTGACGGGCGACGGCAAGGCCTAGGCATGGCAACATGCTCCGGCCCGAAGCTGCCGCCCTGCCTTCGTTAAGGGTTGCGCGGCACAGCCGATCTTGGCGGCAACGGACACCGCCGCCGCCCAGCGCGTCGGGTGATCGCCTGCCTGCTCCAGCAGCATCGGCACCGCGCGCTCGCGCACCTTGGGCGAGACCTTGTTCGTTGTTGTGCTCGCCGTCATGGCTCCACCGTCTCAGGAGTTGAAGCCTCCGGCGAACCCGGCGCGGTTCAATCCGGGCAACTCCAAGGCCATCCCTGAAAGACGTCCAGTGACCGTGATGTTGAGTTCCCTCCGAGCCAGAACCGCGCAACTCCTGGCCGGCCTCGCCCCACGCTCGCCCGGCATCGCTTCTGTCGCGAGCAGCGAGTTGCTGACCGTGGACTTCGGGTCGCCGACCGGCCGGATCGCCCCGGCCACGCTCTGGGGGATCGCCTGCGCCGCTCCGCAGAACCGCGACTTCGCGTTGTGTGCCGACCCGAAGTTCCTGGCCGCCGCCGCGCGCATCGCCCCCTCGCTCCTGCGGCTGAACAGCAACGCGGGCGTCGGCAGCACCGGCTCCGATTACTGGAGCGATGCGGTCTTCGCCAACGGGGTGGATGCGCCGAACTGGAAGGTCCTCGAGAACTTCACCCGCAACGCAGCGAAGTTCATCGGTCCGGGCTGCCGCTTGATCGTCGGCGTGAGGCTGGACGGGCGCAGCCCCTCCGACTACGCCTCCATGTGCGCCCAGATCGTGCGGCGATTGAAGCGAGCCGGCCTCGACGTTTGGGGGATCGAGGTCGGCAATGAGAACGACAAGCTGGCGATCGACAGCTATTGCGGCCTGTTCAACGCAGCCGCGGGCGCCGTCCATGCCATCGATCCAGCCATCCGCATGATCGGCCCCGTGGACAGCTGGTGCAACGGCGGGCGGCTGGCCTCGTTCGCCCGGCAATGCGGGGACAGGATCGGGGCCGTGTGCTTCCACGCCTACCGCTACGGAATGGGAAGCGGACAGGTGCTGACGGACGCGCAATTGTTCAACACGCGCTCGGCCGACGACATGCGGACCGCCCGCGCCGCGCTGGCCGGCACCGCCGCGGCGGGCGCGCCGATCTTCATCGGCGAATACAACATAGACTTCGACGCGGCCAACGAGGTCCGCCAGCAGCGGCCGGTCGGCGCGGTGTTCGCCGCCCACTTCATGCTCACGGCGTTCCAGACCGGCTTGGGCCTCGACATGGGCGCCCTTTGGGAACTGTTCGGCGACGGGCAGTACGGGGCGATCCGCGAGGACTACAGCATCGGCCCGCAGGGGCGGCTGCTGTCAAAGGCGGCAGCGGTCATGGGCGGAGCAGAGGTTTCCGCGCAGCTTGCGGGCAGCAACGCCTCCGCCCTCGCAATCGCCAACGGCGACAAGGTCGGCGTGATGATCGTGAACCATGGCGCATCGCCATTGTCAGGGCCGGTGGCACTCGGCCGCATGCCCGGCAACGCCGGCACGATCAGCCGCTGGGAAATGAGCAGCGCCAGCCCCGGCGTGTCCGCCACGATCAGGGTCAGGGCCGGCATGACGGACACGCTCGCAGTGCCGCCGATGAGCGTGGTGATCCTGCACAGCTGATGCTTGTGCCGCCCGCATTTCCTGAAAACCCTTCTTGAAGAGGCGGCTTGGGCCACAGCCGCATGATCGTGACGCCGCATCGCTGATCCGAGCAGCATAGACCTCTTGAACTACCTGTGCGGCGGCAACGAAAGTTGCCCAGTCGCGTTGCGGCTTTGCAACAGAAATGCCCGGCCCATGAAACCGCTCCTTGCGACCTGCTTCGCGCTTTCCCTCGCCGCGTGCTCCGGCCCGAGATTGCCCGGCCCGAATAGCGCCGAGGTGCGCTACGACGCGCAGGACCGGGCAGTGCAGGTGGTGATCAGCGGCCTGCGGCCCGCATCGGACGCCGCGCTGGTTTCCGGACAGGGCGTGCGGTATCCCGCCTCGGCCATCTCGGTCGTGAGCGGACCCCACGTCCTTTACAACCCCCCACCCTCCGTCAGCCTGGGGATCGGCGGGTTCGGCTTCTCTGGCTGCTGCAGCGGCTTCGGCTCGGGACTCAGCGTGGGCCTGCCGGTCGGCAGGCCCACGCCTGCGGAGGTGAGCGACCAGTATGTCGCCTCGGCGCTCATCCCCGTCCCGGCCGATTATGCGGCGAACTGGGCCAGCTACCATCTGCAGGTATTGATCGGGAACCAGTCCATAACCCTCGCGGCGCCTGCTCCGTCGGCTTGACCGAGCGGTTCTCGCGCGGAGAAGGGTGCCCGGCTTCTGCTGGAACGCGCCGAACGGCCTATCTGGAGGTGCTCCAGGCGGCGGATGGAAGGCTGCCTCGCCCATATAGCTCGGCAAGCTGCCCGATACGTAGAGGGGAGATGACCGTGCCCGAAGGCACCAATTGACGATCCATGGTTGCATGCAGCGCCGCCGCTGCCGCCTGTAGGACCCCACCCCAAGGGTGGTCGCCCGCCGGTTTCGAACCGCCATATAACAGGCGGTGCCGGCATATCGAGCTTGCCGCATCTCCAATGCCGGGCCACAAGTGTCGATATTGGCCAGCGATCTACCGAGTGACCTCATGCCCCCAACCTTGTCCGTCGGATTGATTGGCTGTGGGTTCTTCGCGGTCAACCACCTGCATGCATGGCGGGACATCGCCGGCGTGGAGGTCGCCGCGATCTGCGACCGTGATCCGGCCCGCCTTGCCGCCGTGGGCGACCGGTTCGGGATCGCGCGGCGCTACGGCGACGCCGCTGCCATGCTGGCCGCGGAGCCGCTCAGCTTTGCGGACATCGTGACCACCGTGCCGAGCCACCGGAACCTGGTCGAACTCGCCGCGCGGCATCGGCTGCCGGTCATCTGCCAGAAGCCGTTCGCGGCCACGATGGCGGATGCCCGTGCCATGGTGGATGCCTGCTCGACCGCCGGCGTTCCCTTGATGGTGCATGAGAATTCCCGCTGGCAAAGCCCGATGCGGCAGGTGCGCGCGGTGCTCGACCGGGGGGAGATCGGGACGCCGTTCTGGGCGCGCGTGTCCTTCCGCACGGGATACGACATCTTCTCGGGGCAGCCCTACCTCGCGGAAGGCGAGCGGTTCATCCTGGAGGATCTCGGCATCCACGCGCTCGACGTCGCCCGCTTCCTGCTCGGCGAGGTCACGTCGCTCGCGGCGAGGACCAACCGGGTCAACCCGGGCATCAAGGGCGAGGACGCAGCGGCCGTCCTGCTGGGCCACGCGAACGGCGCGACATCCGTGGTCGATGTGTCCTATGCCACGAAGCGGGAGCCCGATCCCTTTCCCGAGATGCTGGCGGAGGTGGACGGCAGCCAGGGGTCGGTCCGCCTGTCCCAGGGCTACCGCCTGGCCGTCACCTCGGCGGCGGGAACGCGGGAGGCCGATGCGTCCCCGCCGGTGCTGCCGTGGGCCAGCAAGCCCTGGCACGGCGTGCAGGACAGCGTGCGCGCGATCCAGCAGCATTGGGTGGATTGCCTGCGCGACGGCCGCGAGCCTGACACGTCCGGCCGGGACAACCTTCGCAGCACGGCCCTTGTCGAGGCCGCCTACGCGAGCGCGGCCGGCGCGGGCACCGTCGATCCCTCCCGGTTCTAAGGCCCATCGAGGTCACGCGGCGCCCAGGCGGCCCGCGCCTGCGCCGCCCTGCCCGGCCTCCCTCCCGGCCGCCTGCCGGGCCTGCCAGGCGTCCCGCTCCCCGCGCAGCCAGTCCAGGAACAGCCGCACCTTTCTTTGCCTCAGGTGATCGCGCGGGCACACGATCCACTGTGTCACCAAGCGGATCTCGGGGGCGCCGCGGACGGGACGGATCAAGGCGCCGCGCCCGACTTCGCGCTCGGTCATCAGCGTGCTTTCCAGCGCGATGCCCAACCCATCGACTGCGGCGTCGATGGCCATGTGGCTGCGGTCGAACAGCACCTTGCGCCAAGGCCCGGGCGCCTCGGCGCCGGCAAGGGCGAACCACCGGGTCCATTGGGCCTGCGACTTCACGGAATGGATGAGGCGGCGGCTGGGCAGGTCGGACGGGTCGAGGCTGTGCGGGCCGGCATAGCCGGGCGCGCAGACGGGCCAGAACTCCTCCTCGGCCAGCCCTTCGACGAACAATCCGGGCCAGCGGCCGTCGCCATGCCGGACCTCCACATCGACCGATTCGCGGTCGAAGTCCGTCGGCTCGTTGGTGCCGTCCAGCCGCACCTCCATGTCGGGATGGGCGTCGAGAAAGGACGCCAGGCGGGGCAGCAGCCACTGATGCGACAGGGTCGGCGTCGCCCGGACGTTCAGCGCCATGACCGACCGGAAACCGCGGATGTGGCTGGTGGCCTCCGCGATCCGCTCGATCTCGTCCGTGATGGACGCGAAGTACCGCTCCCCGGCCTCCGTCAGCGCGATGCGGCGGCCGACCTTGACCATCAGGGAGGTCCCAAGCTGCACCTCGAGCAGCTGGATCTGCTGGCTGACGGCGGAGGGCGTGACGCTGAGTTCGGCCGCCGCCTTGGAAATGCTGCCGGCCTTGGCGGCGGCGTGGAACACGCAGATGGCACGGATCGGAAGCTGCATCGCACATGTCCCCCCGCTGAATCGTTAAGGCACCCTAATGCGTCATGCAACGCAACTAAATTGCCCTTAACAAACACGGCGCCTTAATCTCCTTGCCTCGAAGCCGCGGAAGCGTTCCGCTGGCTTGCTCAAGAACCGGCTGGCTCCCGCCGCGGCGGCGGCCCAGCCCGCAAATCAGAAGAGCGGGATGCCGGGAACCGCCCTGGCAAACCCTGGCTCGCCATCAAGGGAGGGAACAACATGAACACACGCAAGCGACGCCTGCTCGCCACCTTGCCGGCATTGGCCGTGCTCCTGGGCTGCGCCGGCGCGCGGGCGGCCGGCTGCCCGGCCCCGGCGGCCACGGTCGAGAAGGTCGAGAGTGCCGCGCTCGAAAGCCAGTTCGGCCCGGTCGCGAAGCCCGGCCGCGAGCTTCGCTTCGCCTACGTGACCAAGACCCTGATCAACGAGTTCTGGCAGGACGTGGCGGCCGGGGTGAGGAGCGAGGCCGGCAAATACAACATCAAGGTCGATGTCCAGGCCGCGAAGGACGAGTCCTCGATGATCGAGCAGCTCAACCTCGCCCAGACCGTCGTGTCGCAAAAGCCCGACGCGCTGCTGCTGTCGCCGCAATCGGACTCGAACCTCGTCCCGGTGGTCAAGGCCGCCCGCGCCGCCAACATCCCCACGGTCATCATCGACGACGCGCGCACGCCCGGCGCGGACGTTTACATCGGGACCGACCAGGTGAAGATCGGTGCCGAGGCGGCGAGCTTCCTGCACGGCGCCTATCCGAAAGGCGGCAAGGTCGCGCAGATCGAGGGCGTCGCCGGGTCGCCGAACGCCCGGCTGCGCATCCAGGGCTTCAAGGAGCAGCTCAAGACCTTTCCCGACCTGCAGCTCGTCGCGAGCCAGCCCGGCAACTGGGACCGCCTGACCGCCCTCAACGCGGCCAGCAACATCCTGCGCCAGCATCCCGACCTGGTCGGCATCTACGCCAACAACGACGGCATGGCGCTCGGCGTGTTCGAGGCGGTGAAGAACGCCGGCGCCGCCGACAAGGTCGCCGTTGTCGGCACCGACGGCATCCGGGAAGCCAAGAAGTCGGTCCGCACGGGGGCGATGCGCGCCACCGTCGCGGAGTTCCCGGTGGAGGAGGGGCGGCTCGGGGTCAGCGTCGCGCTGCGGCTGCTGGGCTGCCAGGCGGTCCCGCCGTGGGTCGTCTCGCCCGCCGCCCTGCTGACCCGCGACAACATCGCCAACTATCCCGATCCCCAGATCGACT
>CAXTUO010000183.1:0-7012 GCA_964247175.1 uncultured Acetobacteraceae bacterium
GCTCCGCCCGTTCAACACGCGCGACACCTACCCCGAGCAGAAGCTCGACAACGACCTGTGCCAGGTCGTCGTCGCCCGCGGCACCATGGTCTTTGTCCGTGGCCAGGTCGGGCAGGACCTCCATACGCGCGAAAGCGTCGGCATCGGCGACGCCGCCGCGCAGGCGGAGCGCGCAATGGCCAACATCAAGACGCTGCTGGAAGAGGCCGGCTCCCACCTGGAGCATGTCTGCAAGATCACGATCTACATCACCGACCCCCGCTACCGGGAAGCGGTGTACCGGGTCGTCGGTGCCTGGTTGAAGGGCGTATTCCCGGTGTCCACCGGGATTGTCGTTTCCGCCCTGGCCCGGCCGGAATGGGTCGTCGAGGTGGACGTGACCGCCGTCATTCCCGACGGCCCGGCATGACGTTTTCGGTTGTCGCCCGATGCGCGGAAACGGGGATGTTCGGCGTCGCAGTCGCTTCCTCCTCCCCGGCGGTCGCCGCGCGCTGCGCCCATGCGCGGGCCGGGGTGGGGGCCGTGGCCAGCCAGAACATCACCGACCCGGCGCTCGGCCCCCGGGCGCTCGACCTGCTCGCCCTGGGCGCATCGGCGCCGCAGGCCATCGACGTGCTGCGCGGCGGCGGGAACATGGCGTTCCGGCAAGTGCTGCTGGTCGATGCCGCCGGGCGGTCCGCCATCCATTCGGGCGCGCGCACCCTGGGCCTGTGGGCCGAGGCGCAAGGCGAGAACGTCGCCTGCGGCGGCAACCTGCTGGCCAGCCAGGAGGTGCCCGGCGCGATGACGGCGGCGTTCCTCGGCGCGTCCGGCGACCTGGGCGGGCGGCTGCTCGCCGCGATGCGCGCCGGGCTGGACGCGGGCGGGGAAGCCGGGCCGGTCCATTCCGCGGGCCTCCTTCTGGTGCGGGAGGTGCCGTGGCCGGTCGCCGACCTGCGGGTGGACTGGACGGAGGACTGCCCGGTCGCCGCGCTCGGCGCGCTATGGGCACGTTACCAGCCGCAACTCGACGACTACGTGACGCGCGCCCTCAAGCCCGGCGCCGCTCCCGGCTACGGCGTGCCCGGCGATCCCTGACGTTTCGCGCCGCGTGCTGCGTTACGCCGCGGCCGCCGCGGGCAACGTCGCGGAAGCGGCCCGCATCAGCGTACGCGTTCCCAGCTAAGTTCGGTTCCGGTTTGGCCTGGAACACCAGAGATGGGCGTCACGACGATCCGAGTGGCGCTCACGAAGCGAATGCGGCGAACCTGATCGACGAGCAACGAGGGACTGGACGCATTGTCCGCCTGCGTCACGATTTGTTCCCCGTCAAAGCGATACGGGCCTGAGTACGCAACGAAGAAACGGGGTTCTATGCCGGGCGGCGGTTCGGTTCTTCCGTCAACGACAGCAGCCAGCATTCGCTCGGCTTCGAAAAGAATGAACCCCATCGGGTTTGGCCCTATGGGCTGCACCTCATGACCGGCCTCGTCGAAGCGGCGTGCCTCGATCAGCCTCCACATGGTCCCGGCTAAAGTCTGCAAGGGAGGCCTCCATACCTGGGTTCAGTGATTCATTCGGGTTCTGCCCCCCCGTCATTATACGTCCCCAATGCCGCCCTGAGGTCAAACTCAGCGGTTGCGGCCCGCTGCGCCCTGCACGGGTGTCGCCTATGACGGCAGCCGGGTGGCCGCGCTGCCGATCCGGGAGGCGCTGACGCCGTTCCGCATCACGCGGCTGCGCTTGCGGCGCGGCGCCATGCGCTCAGCGGTGCAGGCGTTCTGGTCGTACCTGGACGGCGCGTTCACCGACAGGTGCCCGGCATGACGCTGGCACGCCCCGTGCTTCGCCCACACGTCAACTGAAGGAGCCGCCGCATGTCCGCCAACCCGTTCCACCTCGCCTGGTTCCTGCAAGGGTCGAGCATCCAGGCCTGGGGCGAGCAATGGAGCGGCAACATCAGCGAGGAATGGATGTCGGCGGAGATGTTCCTCGACCTCGCCCGGTCCATCGAGCGCGCCTGCTTCGACTACCTGCTGATCGAGGACTCCATCTACATCGGGCAGAACTGGCAGGACTCGCGCGACATGTTCCTGAAGAACGGCATGTCCGTGCCGCGGCAGGAGCCGTCGGTGGTGGCCTCCCTGATGATGGCGGCAACTTCGCGGCTCGGCATCGTGCCGACGCTTTCGACCTTTGCCTACCATCCGTACCTGACCGCCCGGATCGTCGGCACGCTGGACCAGGTGTCGGGCGGGCGGGCCGGGTGGAACATGGTGACGGGCAGCTCCGACTATTCCGGCCAGAACTTCGGCCTCGACAAGCTGCCGGAGCATGACACGCGCTACGAGATGGCGGCCGAGTACATCGACGTGGTGACGCGGCTGTGGGACAGCTGGGAACCCGGCGCGGTCGTCGCGGACCGCAAGACCGGCGTGCTCATCGACCCGGCCAAGGTCCATACCATCGACTTCAAGGGCGAGTACTACGCAAGCCGCGGCCCGCTGAACTCCGGCCCCTGCCCGCAGGGCCGCCCGGTGATCGCGCAGGCCGGCGGCTCCGCCAAGGGGCGGGAAACCGCCGCGCGCTATGCCGACACGGTGGTGGCGCACCCGAAGGGGGTGCAGGCGATGAAGGACTACCGCCAGGACGTGCGGATGCGGATGCGCGCGGCCGGGCGGGACCCGGACAGTTGCAAGGTGCTGTTCATGGCGACGCCGGTGCTGGCCAACACGGACGAGGAAGCGCAGACCCGCGCCGCAAGGCGCGGCGTCGCCACGACGGAGGAAGTCCATCGGCGGCTGGCGCAGATGGGGTGGACCACGAACATCGACTTCTCCGGCTATGACCTCGACGCCCCGGTGGGCGAGCTTTCCACCAACGGCCACCAGTCCAGCCTGGCCAACTTCATGAAAAAGGCCGGGGGCCGCACGCTGCGGGAGGCGATTCTTGCCTATACCAGCCACGGCGGCAGCGTGGACCTGGTCGGCACGCCGGAAACGGTCGCGGCGCAGATGGACGAGGCGATGCAGGAGGTGGGCGGCGACGGCTTCCTGCTGGTTCTGCCGAACGTCAGCCGCAAGACAGTGACGGAGGTGACGGACGGGCTGATCCCGGCGCTGCAGCAGCGCGGGCTGGTGCGGCGCGCTTACGCGCACAAGCAGTTCAGGGACAATTTGCTGGAGTTCTGACGCGGGCGTTGAGCGCTGAGCCGGGGAGGCTTGACGATCAAGCGCGGCCTCGGTCTGCTTTGATCGTTCCGTGAGTCATAGCCTTTGTAGGGCGGAAAAGCGTC
Organism: uncultured Acetobacteraceae bacterium; assembly: GCA_964247175.1. Lineage (GTDB taxonomy): Bacteria > Pseudomonadota > Alphaproteobacteria > Acetobacterales > Acetobacteraceae > CAHJXG01. The sequence continues at coordinate 3,275 of CAXTUO010000183.1, forward strand.
AGCGCCTTCCGCCACGCCGCGCCGCATATCGGCGCATGACGCTTCGCTTATGCGCCCTACGGGCTGAGTTACTGGTCACCGACAGGGCAGGATCGATTCTGATCCAAATCTATGGCGCCAAGAGGAGGTGATTGCCAACTGCGGTCCTGACCAACGCGGGCCTGTTCACCCAAACGTTGTCAGCAAATCCTGCACCTGCACCGGCGACAGCGTGCGGACCGGCGCCCCGCGCAGCGTCAGGAACAGCTTCGCCGCCTCCTCCAGCTCCTCCGCCGCATACACCGCGTCCGTCAGCGTGCGCCCGCTGACCACGGGGCCATGGTTCGCCAGCAGCACCGCCCGCGCCGTGCGCGCTTCCGCGGCGATGGCCGGCTCCATGGCGGCGTCGCCAGGGCGGTAGTACGGCACCACCGGCAGGCGGCGGCCGACGCGCATGACGAAGTAGGGGGTGAGCGGCGGGATCGGGTTCTCCGCGTCCACGTCCGAAAGGCACGCCACCGCGGTCGCCATCGTGGAATGGAGGTGCACCACCGCCCCGGCATCTGCCCGCGCCCGGTAGAACGCCCGGTGCATGAACACCTCCTTGGACGGCGGGTCGCCGCCGACGTGGGCGAACCCGGCGTCGAGCCGCGACAGCCGTGCCGGGTCCAGCCGGCCCAGGCAGGAGTTGGTGGGCGTCATCAGGTAGCCGTCCGGCAGGCGCACGCTGATGTTCCCGGCGCTGCCGACCGAGTAGCCCCGCGCGAACAGGCTTTCCGCCAACGTCACCAGCATGCCGCGCAGTTCTGCTTCTTCCATGCCCGACCCCATCACGCCAGCCGCTCGAACGCTTCGAGGAAGAAGTCGCGCCCGCCGAAGTTGCCGGATTTCAGCGCCAGCAGCAGCGGCGCGGCCCCGCCCTCCGCATAGGTCCAGGGCACGCCGGGGTCGATCTCCGCCCCGATGCGCAGCCGCTTCACCCCGAGCCGCCCCACCACCGCGCCGCTGGTTTCGCCGCCCGCCACCACCATCCGCCGCACGCCTTGCGCCACCAGCCCGGCGGCGATCCCGGCCATGGCCTCCTCCACCAGCGCCCCCGCCGCGTCCCGGCCCAGCCGCGCCTGCAAGGCCTGCACACGGTCCGGCGGCGCGCTGGCCGCGATCACCACGGGGGCGGCGCCCAGCTTGCCTTCCGCCCAGGCCAGCGCCTGCGCGGTCAACACCGCCGGGTCCGGCGTTTCCATGGGGTCAAGCTCCAGCGTCGGCACCCGGTCCCGGGCCGCGCCCAACTGGAACAGCGTGGCGCGCGAGCACGACCCGGCCAGCACCGCCGCCGCTCCCGGCGCGTCCGGCAGCGCGCCCGCGTCCTCCTGCCCCAGCAGCCCGGCGCGGCGGAAATTCTCCGGCAATCCCATCGCCACCCCGGAGCCGCCCGTCACCAGCGCCTGGCCGTCCACCGCCTCGCCGATGGCCAGCAGGTCCGCCTCCGTCACCGCGTCCACGACCGCATAGCGCCGCCCCTGCTCCTTGAGCGTCGAGAGCGCCGAGCGGATGGTCGCCGCGCCCCGCGCCACCGTCGCGAACGGCACCAGTCCCACCGTCCCATCCGTTTGCCGCGACAGCACGCGCACCAGGTTGGGATCGCGCATCGGCGTCAGCGGGTGGTCCTGCATCCCGCTTTCCGACAGGAGCGCATGGCCCACGAACAGGTGCCCCTGGTACACCGTGCGCGCGTTGGCGGGGAACGCCGGGCAGGCGATGGCGAAGCCGCAGCCGAGCGCCGCGGCCAGCGCGTCCGCCACCGGGCCGATGTTGCCTTCGTCCGTGCTGTCGAAGGTCGAGCAGTACTTGAAGAACACCTGCCGGCACCCGGCCGCTTGCAGCCAGGCGAGCGCCGCCAGGCTGTCCCCCACCGCCTGCCGCGCCGGCGCGGTGCGGGACTTCAACGCGACCACGACGGCGTCCACGTCTGGCGCCGGCTCGTCCGGCGCGGGCACGCCGATCAACTGCACGGTCCGCATCCCGCCGCGCACCAAGGTCGAGGCGAGGTCGGTCGCCCCGGTGAAATCGTCCGCGATGCAGCCCAGCAACGGCATAGATCAACCCTCCAACACCTGTTCCAGCAGCGCCGCCTGCGCCGGCCAGCCCGGCAGGGCTTGCCCGGCCTGCCACGCGCCGTGCGCCATCTCCGCCCGCAGCGCCGTGTCGAACACGAGGCGGCGCAGGCACTTCGAAAGCGTCGGCTCGTCCTCCAGCGCGCAGACCGCGCCCGCGCTCGGCGGCACCATCGCGCCGACGCCGCCGGGCTTGTCGCCCTCCGTCACGACGACGGGGATGCCGCGGCGCAGGGCCTCCGCGATGCCGGCCGGGTAGCCTTCCCAGCGGGTCGCCAGCGCGAACAGGTGCGCGTCCCGCCACAGCGCGTCCAGCGCCGCCCCGTCCGCATCGGTCAGCAAGCGGACCCGCCCGTCCAGCCCGAGTTCGGGGATCAGCGCCGCCAGTTGCACGGCATGGCCCGGGTCCCGCCCGGCGGAGCCGGCAATCGTCAGCGTCCAATCGAGGTCAGGGAGCCGCGCCAGCGCGCGCAGCAGCACGTCGTGCCCCTTGCGCGGCGTCAGCACGCCGACCGAAAGGATGCGGCACGTCCCGCTTCCTGGCGCGTTGCGCGGCAGGTCGCGCGCGCCCGGCTCGACCACATCAACCGCGCCGAGGCCGAACTCCCGCATCAGCCGGTCCGCCACCGGCCGGCTGGTCGCCACCACGCGCCGGAGCCGCGGCAGCATGGTCCGCAGGGCGTCCGCCACCGCCGCCTTCTGCCCGGCGTCCCGCCCGGCACGGGCGAGGGCATGGTGGATCAGCGCCACCGCACCCGCCTCCGCCAGCGCGTCCAGCCGGGGGAGCAGGTGCGGCAGCAGCAGCCCGTCGATCACCGGCACGGCGCCGGGCGCCCAGGCGGGATCGTCGTCCTCCGTCACGTCCGCCGCGTAGCCGGCCGCGCGCAGGGCCGAGGCCATGGCGTCGGCGTAGGCCAGGCCGCCGCCGCCCGTGTCGGCGCGGCCGGGAAGGGCGAACGCGATGTGCATCCGCCCGGCGTACCATACGCGGGCGGGTGAGTCATGCCTGCAACGCAGGCGGGGATGTCACGCCCGCATATGCAGCGTCATCGCCCCCCGGTCCGCCGCCGCTGCCCCGCTTGCGCAGTAGCGTCCGCCCGATTGCGCGGCTCCCTGCCGCGCCGCGCGGGCCACCATGTCCAGCACCCGGCTTTGCACCTGCAGCGCGCGCTCCAGCAGCCGCCGGTTCTCTTCTCCGAGGTCGCGCAGCTGCAGCGCCAGCCCGGCCGATTCCGGCGTCTGCGGGGGCGCCGGACGCCGGGCCGCGGCCTCCGCCAGGCCGCGCGCCGCCGCCAGCTTCTTTTCCAGCAGCGCCGCCGCGGCCGGCGCGTCGAGCGCCCGCAGCGCCGCGTTCTCGGCCGTGAGCACCTCCACCAACTGGGCGGCGGCGGACAGCAGGGAGGCCGCCATCCTACGCCCCCGTCCGCTGCGGCAGCGGTTGCGACGTGGTGCGCTGCAAGGGCGGACGCTCCAGCAGCAACTGCTCCGCCGCCGTTTGCTCCCGCGCGCCGGGCCCGGCCTGCGCCCCGGCGGCGGCGCCCGGCTGCGCTTCCTGCATCCGCAGCATCTGCTCCATCACCGGGCGTGCGAGGCCCAGCCCGCCCGCTTTCGCCACCTGCTTGCCCAGCTCGCTCACCATCATCGG
>CAXTUO010000184.1:0-6972 GCA_964247175.1 uncultured Acetobacteraceae bacterium
CGGCGGTCTGCTCTGATCCAGTTGGTCCGATGTGGGGTCAGCGGCCGCCCGAGACAGTCACGACGCTGCCGGTCATGTAGGCGGCAGCCGGAGACAGCAGGAAGGCGACGGCCTCTGCGATGTCCTCGGGTTGACCAAGCCGGCCAAGAGGGATGCCGCCCTGAGCGCTTTCGGCCAGCGCTGGGCTGACCATGTCGGTCTGGATCAGGCCGGGGGAGACGGCGTTGACGCGGATGCCCTCGGGGGCGACCTCGTTGGCGACGCCGCGGGTGAAGGTTTCGATGGCGCCCTTGGTGGCTGCGTAGGGGATGATGCCGGGCAGGCCGCCAGTGCGGGCCGCGACGGAGGCGAGATTGACGATCGCGCCGCCCGGTCCGCCGTGCCGGGTCGATAGGCGGCGGATGGCGGCGCCGGTGCAGAGCATGGTGCCCACGACGTTGACGGCGAAGAGGCGGGTGAGGTCGGCTGCCTGCTGCTCGGCGACCCGGGCCTGCGTGCCGGTGATGCCCGCGTTGTTGACGAGGCCGGCGAGCGGGCCAAGTGCCGCGACGGCGTTTTCGAACAGTCCCTCGATGGCGGCTGGATCGCCGACGTCGCCCTGGATCGCCTCGGCAACGCCCCCGGCCATGCGGATGGCCGCGACCACGGCGGCGGCGGCCTCGGCGTTGCCGGCGTAGTTGACTGCGACGGGGTGGCCGAGGCTGCCGAGCTTGCGGGCCACTGCGGCACCGATGCCACGGCCGCCGCCGGTAACGAGGATCATGCCGGGTGGTGACATCACGCGCTCCGTTGGTGGGCCGCTTACGTATGCCCGGGACCGGCCGCCCTCGCCAGGGTCCCTGCTCCATCATTCCAGCTTTGCATCACTGCGGTGATCGCGACGTTGAGCGTGACGAGCGGGGCGCCGTCGCGGGCCGGGATTGGCGCCGTGAGGCTTGGGGATCAGCCGGGCCGTTCGGCAACGCGCTCGCATTCATCGTTACCGAACCGGCCTTTTGGGGAGGGGATGATCTCTCGATTCAGTGATATGGGGCAAAGTCGGGCGACACCCAATGCTACGCCCTCCATCAAGGCGGGAGAAGCCCGGGCTGCATCCCGAGCGGGAAACAAGCAGGCAAAACCTTTGATACGCTGCCATAATAGCGCGTGCCTCCTCGCCAGGAACCGTCCCGCCCGCGACTGCCTGCCAGGCCCGGCCCCGGCCTCGAAGCGATGACAAAGCTGCGCCTTCTCGCCTGAACACCCAGGAGCGACGCCATGCCCTCGACAACGCCCAAGCATTCCAAGAAGACCCACATCGGCAACCATCTGCTGAATCCCGAAACGCAGATGATGAACTACGGCTTCGACCCGGCCCTTTCCGAAGGGGCGGTCAAGCCGCCGGTCTTTCTGACCTCGACCTTCGTGTTCCGCACCGCCGAGGAAGGGCGCGACTTCTTCGACGTGGTGTCGGGCCGCCGGGAGCTGCCGCCCGGCGAAAGCGCCGGCTTGGTGTACTCGCGCTTCAACCACCCCAACAGCGAGATCGTCGAGGACCGGCTGGCCGTGTTCGAGGGGACGGAAAGCTGCGCGCTGTTCTCCTCCGGCATGTCGGCCATCTCGACGGCCCTTCTCGCCTACGTGCGCCCGGGCGACGTGGTCCTCCACTCGCAGCCGCTGTACGGCGGCACGGAGACCTTGCTCACCAGGACGCTCCTGCCGTTCGGCATCGGCGCGGCCGGGTTCGAGGACGGCACGGACGAGATGGTCGTCCGTTCCGCCGCCGAGGAGGCCATGCGCAAGGGCCGCGTCTCGATGATCCTGATCGAGACCCCCGCCAACCCGACCAACACCGTCGTGGACATCCCGATGCTCCGCCGGGTCGCCGAGGAAATCGGGCGCCGGCAGGGCCATGCCCCGGTGCTCGCCTGCGACAACACCATGCTGGGACCGGTGTTCCAGCGGCCGGTCGAGCACGGCGCCGACCTGTCGCTTTACAGCCTGACCAAGTACGTGGGCGGCCATTCCGACCTGATCGCCGGCGCGGCCCTTGGCTCCCGTGCGGTCATGAAGCCGGTGAGGGTGCTGCGCGGCGCCATCGGCACGCAGCTCGACGCGCATTCATGCTGGATGCTCGGGCGCTCGCTGGAGACGCTCAGCCTCCGCATGGAGCGTGCCGACCGCAACGCGCGCGTGGTCGCGGGCTTCCTGCGCGAGCACCCGAAGGTCGCCAAGGTGCATTACCTGCCCTTCAACCCGCCGGACTCGGCGGCTGCGCGCATCTCTGCGGCGCAATCGACCGGGGCAGGCTCGACCTTCTCCTTCGACATCTCCGGCGGCCAAGCCGCGGCGTTCCGGTTCCTCAACGCGCTGCAGATCTTCAAGCTTGCCGTGAGCCTCGGCGGCACGGAGTCCCTGGCCAGCCTGCCGGCCAGCATGACCCACTCGGGCGTGCCCGTGGAGGTGCGCGAAAGGATGGGCATCCTGGAGTCGACCATCCGCCTGTCCATCGGCATCGAGCACCCGGACGACCTCCTTGCGGACCTCGCGCAGGCCCTCGCGGCGACCTGAGACCACGGCCAGGCAGCCAGAGCCCTTGACCGTTTTCACACGGCTATACCGAACTCGGCATGGACACGTATCCCGAACCTACCCCGACCATTGCGACGTGGCTGTGTCAGGCCGCCAGGAAGGCCGGCCTCAGCTCAACACGCTGATGGCTGCGGCCCACGGTCGAGTTCGAGATCGCCTACGTCCTGAGCCGCGACGTGCTGCCCAACGAGGGGAACTTCCCGGTGCTGGAAGCGGTCGGGGAGATGCGCGCCGCGTTCGAGCTGGTGCTGTCGCGCTTCACCGACCGCCGCGCGGTCGGCTGGCCGAGCTTTGCCGCCGACAACGGCGCCTTCCAGGCGCTGATCCTCGGCGGGCGCCTTGAGCCGGACCAGGTGCCGGGCATGGTCGGTTCCCTCGTTGTCACGGCGGATGGCCAGGAGGCCGCCAGGAGCTTGTCCGGGGAGGATGCGACCGATCCGGCCGCTGCGCTGGCCGACTTGGTGGCCACTGCCCGCGAGCGGAACATGGTGCTGCCGAAAGGCAGCATCGTGTCCACCGGCACCGTTTCCAAGCCGTTCAACATTTCCGCGCCGTCGGCCGGGATCAGCGCCCGGTTCCTGGGCGCGGAACTCGGGTTCCGGACGGAGGTGGTCCACCGCAACGACACGCAATGCTGACGAGGAGGTAGGTCATCATGGACGCCCCCACCGCATCGCGCCGGACCGCTTGCTGGACTTCGCAGCCGCCGCCTATGTCCGTGCCGGCATGCCCGGCGCCGATGCGAGGCTGGCGGCGGACACGCTGGTGCAGGCCGACCTTTGGGGGCACCAGTCGCACGGCGTCATGCGCCTGTCCTGGTATGTGGCTCGCCTGAAGGCGGGCGTGTGCGATCCCGTGGCGAGGCCGGAGCACGTCGTCGATGCCGGGGCGATCGCCGTGATGGACGGCCCACGACCGACCCGGCGGAAGCCATCGGGGGCATCATCCTGCCCATGGCGGGGCACAAAGGCTACGCCATCGCGGCGGTGATGGACATGCTGTCCGGCGTGCTGACCGGGAGCGCCTTCGGCACGGGCGTTCACGGTCCTTACCAGACGGAGCACCGCAGCGGCGCCGGGCAGTTCATGATCGCGCTGGACATTGCGGCTTTCCAGCCGCTGGCCGAGTTCGGCGCGCGCATGGAGCGCCTCATCGCCGAACTGAAGTCCGTGCCGCTCGCCCAAGGCTTTGAGGAGGTCGTCTATCCCGGCGAGATCGAGGCCCGCAACGATGCCCGGAACCGGGCGGAAGGCTTGATCCTGCCGGAGGACACGCTTGCCGACCTGCGCAAGCTGGCGAACGAACTCGACCTGATGCCGCAGCTTCCGTGGGCATAGAGCGCGCTTCGGCGTCGGCAGGGGGCACGTTGCCAATGGGTTCGAGCCGGCGACGGTTGTTGAACCGGTTGACCCATTCGAGGGTGGCGAACTCCACCGCCTCGAAGCGCCGCCATGGCCCGCGCCGGTGGATCACCTCGGCCTTGAACAGGCCGTTGATCGTTTCAGCGAAAGCATCGCCATGCGAGCCGCCGACGCTGCCGACCGAGGGTTCGATCCCGGCCTAACAGAGCCACTGAAGCACGACCCGGCGCGGCAAGGCCCTGCTCGGCGTCCTTGTTGCAGCTTTGGCAGCATGATCCCGGATCACCACCCCGGAACCCGACAAGCGCCAAGCCAATCAGGGGCGCTCCACCTGAGCGGCGGCATGGCTGGCCGCAGGCGGGAGGGACTGCAGCCAAGCGCGCGCCCCTTCATCGCCACGGTCGAGGGCACGGCGATACCAAAGTGCTGCCAGCGCCGGGTCGGGACTGAGGCCAACAACACCGATCCCGGCCAGGATCGTCGCATCGAACGTGTTTCCCATTGCCGTCGCGGCATGGGCGGAGCCGGCGGACGCGGCGCGGCCATACAGCAGGCGCGCGGCCGAGACATCGCCCTGCCGCAACAAGACGTTTCCGCGGCGGACCATCATCTCGGCCAGCAGGGCAGAAGCCGGATCAGGCGCACGGTCTGGCAACGGCCAGGCGGAAACATCGGGAGCCGCTTCAGCGGCTGCGTTGTCGTGAGAAGCGGCTGCCGCGGTCGCCCCGGAAATCGGGGCGGCGCCCTCATGGTCCAGCACTGCGGGAGCCGCTTCGGTCGGGACGGCGGCCTGCACCGTGCTGGAGCGTTCGGGCGCCAAGGCGTCGTTCTGCCCGCCCGGAGCAGCCTGCTGCGCAATGGCCGGGTCCACCGGCTTGCGTGCCTCAGGCAGGCGGGCCTCAGCGTCGGCAGCGTCTTTCCTGTCACGGTCCGCCTGCGCTTGCAGCGATCTCAGCTGCTGCTCGGCGGCGCTGCGCCGCTCCTCAAGCTGACCAAGCTGGGCCTGGGCGTCCAAGAGCTGCTTGCCAACCGCTGCACCGGCGGTCTGCGTGTCCTCGGACTGGTGCTGCAGCGCTGCAAGCTGCTGCCCGGCGCGCTCCACCTGGGCGTTCGTGACCGTCAGCTGTTTCTGCGCCGCCTCGGTGTCGGCCCGGAGCTGCTGCAGCGCCGCCTCGGCCTGGGCCACATCCGCTGCGTGGGTGGCCGCTTCCGGCGTGGGCAGCGCGCGCGACTGGCCCGTGTCCACCTCCTCCGTGCGGATGGCTGCGCCCATGCTGCGCTCCGCGACAGCGCCGGGCAGCGTGGCGTCAATCAAGACCGCATTGGCGGCCATGCCGGGTCCGGTATCGGGTCTCGGTCCCTTCAGCCGGCGCTGAAGCGCCAGGATGGCTTGGTCATTCTCGATGAGGGTGCGCTGCAGGTCGGCGCCGACCGGGCCGGAAGCGTCGGCCGTGGAGGGCGGGGACGCGGCCTGGGCCGCCTTTTCCGGCGCGCCGAGGTATTGCAGGAACAGGGCGCCGCCGCCGACGGTCACTATGAAAAAGCCCCAGAACGCGGCAAGCAGCCGCGCGCCGCCAAAGCGCCGGGCCGGCTGCTGCCGTTCCTGGCGCGCGCGTCGAGGCGGCTGGCTGCCTGCGCGGCCCGCAACCTGCCGGGCGGGGCTTAGCGGCTGTGCCGCAAGGATGGCCTGCGTCGCCGTGACCCACGCATCGCTCCGGGGCAATGCGGAAGCAGGTTGACGGCTGAACTCATATTCAAGCAGATAACCGGCATCAGGCAGTGCCCGCACTGGGATGCAGAAGTAAAGAATGGGTGGAGTACAGCCGAATTCCGAATGGAACCTTGCGGCGTCCAGCTTTCGTCTCAAGTGGTCCGGGGCGTGCGGGGTTGTCCGGCCGGGAACCACGTCCAGCAACGCGATCCCGACTTGGCGGTGAAGCAGTGCGTAGCGCACGCGCGCCGGAGCGGCATCGTCAGTGTCCAGCACGCAGCCGCGCAACGCGATCCAGCCTGGACGCATGGTGATGATCGCATGACTCAGGGCGTCATCAGCGTAGTCGCTCGACAAGGCGGGCGATGTTTCTGCAACAGAACTATTCATGGGGCAAACATCATCGAAAGCAGAACAACCTCAGCGATCCGATGACATCAACTTTATACAACTCCTATCCCGCTGGCGACCGATTTCTTGCCAGCGCATGACTGTGCCGCCGCAAGCATGCGTGGGGGGGACCGAGGCCTTGCAGCCATCCGCGCGCAAGCGGCGCAGCGCACGCGAAGCCCGGGCGTCGGGACCTATCCGATCCGCAGGACGGTGTCGGCGCCGGTCATCATCTCTGGCCGATGGGCGACGCTGATGCGGGTGATGTCAAGGCGGCGCAGCTTCTCGTTGATCTGCATCTCGTTCTCGACGTCGAGATGGGCGGTTCCCTCGTCGAGGAAGAGGATTCTCGGCCCCTTGTAGAGCGTCTTTGTGGAATGGCCGAGGACGACGACATCTGCCGGGGCCATGCCGGTGCTGCCGCCGAACGCCTCTCCCAGCGTCCGGCCCGCCGCGACGACGTTGAACAGCGGCCTGCGCAGAAGTTTTGCGAATCCCCCTCGAATAAGCTGCCGGGGGTCGATGATTACAATGCGGATCTGCATCATCTTCGCCTTCTTCAGCGCGTCAACCCTTTCGGGACCGAGCCGTGCGATTAATCTGACAAGTATGCATCACAGCGCGCAGGAACTACGCTTTCTTCAAACGATCAATCTCGGGCAATCAACAGCTGCATCCAAACACGGCCATGTTGTTGCCGAGCCTTGGACTCGGACCTATCAACGCCCCAACGTTACAATGTTCACTCGGATCAGAGCCTGTCGGATGCGGACCCTTCCAAATCTATTTTCAACATTCGATGTTCGTTTCGAAAGTCAGTATCAGGCAGGATAGCTTAAAATTTGAGCCTCATGAAGCAAAAAACGACGTTACACCTGATTGTGATGCCGTTTCGTGCCTGTTGCGGAGACACGCAGAACTTGCTTCACGGTAGAAAGC
>CAXTUO010000185.1:0-204 GCA_964247175.1 uncultured Acetobacteraceae bacterium
CGTCATTGCCGGCGATGGACGCGGTGTGGGACTGCGCGGCGTGCGCGCCGAGCGTACTGGTGCCCACCTTCATCATCACCACCGGCTTGCGGGCAGCCCGGGCGGCAGCGAGGGCGGTAAGGAAGCGGTCGGCCTCGTGAATGCCCTCGGCATAAGCGTCGATCACGTCGGTGTCGGGGCCCTCGGCCAGCCAGCCAATCACGT
>CAXTUO010000185.1:214-6964 GCA_964247175.1 uncultured Acetobacteraceae bacterium
CCGCCGGGTCGCCGTGGTCGCGATGTCCAGCATCTCCTCGGTGGTGCGGGCGCGGACAACGCCGAACTCCGCCAGCACTGCGTCGGTCACGGCGTCATTGCCGGCGATGGACGCGGTGTGGGACTGCGCGGCGTGCGCGCCGAGCGTGCTCGTGCCCACCTTCATCATCACGACCGGCTTGCGGGCGACCCGGGCGGCGGCGAGCGCGGCGAGGAAGCGGTCGGCCTCATGAATTCCCTCGGCATAGGCGGCGATCACGTCGGTGTCGGGGTCCTCGGCCAGCCAGCCAATCACGTCGCCGATGGTGACATCGCCTTCGTTGCCCGTGGTGACGCAAATCGGCGTGCCGATGTTGCGGTTGCGCGCGGTGGCGAACATGTGGGTGCCGTAGGCGCCGCTTTGGCTGGCAATGCCGATCCGACCGGGCGGCGGCCAGCCGTTCTCGAACGAGGAGGAGAAGATCGGGTAGAAGCCGATATGCGCGTTGAACAGGCCGAGGCAGTTGGGGCCGAGCAGGCGCATGCCGTGCCGCCCCGCCGCCGCCAACATGCGGTCCTGCGCCAGGCGGCCCGCCTCACTCATCTCGGCGAACCCGGCGGTGAACACGATGGCCGAGCGCACGCCGCGCGCGCCGAGGTCGTCCACCGCCTGAACCGCAAGCTCTGCTGGCACAGCAACGATGGCTGCGTCCGGCACGCTCGGCAGCTCGGCGATGCTGGGGTAAGCCGGCAGACCCTGCACCTCCGCCCGGTTCGGGTTCACCGGCAGGATGGTGCCCGCAAATCCTTGCGACAGCATGTAGGAGATCGGCCGCCCGCCGATGCGGGTGGGATCGTTGCTCGCCCCCAGCACGGCGATGCTGCGGGGCCGCAGCATGCTGTCCAGGCTGGAGAACCGGCTGCTCAAAGCGCCGCCGCCGTGCCCAGCAGCGCCGTGCACTGGCTGGACAACGTGCCGCCGTTGCCGTGCACGAGGGCGACGTCGAGGCCCGCCACCTGCCGCTCTCCGGCATGGCCGCGCAACTGGGTCACGGCTTCCAGGATCAGGAACATGCCATACATGCCGGGATGCACGCAGGACAGCCCGCCGCCGTTGGTGTTGACCGCGAGCCGCCCGCCGGGCGCGATGGCGCCGCCCTGGACGAACCGGCCCCCCTCCCCCTTGGCGCAAAAGCCGAGGTCCTCCAGGAACAGCAGCGTGTTGATGGTGAAGGCGTCGTACAGCATGGCCAGCCGCACGTCAGACGGCAGGACGCCCGCCATGGCGTAGGCGCGCGGCCCGCTGTCGGTGGCGGCGGTGATCGTGAGGTCCGGCATGGCCATCACGGCCCGATGCCAGCCGGCCCCGGCCGCGCCCAACAGAAACGCCGGCGGATGCTTGAGGTCGCGGGCACGGTCGGCCCGGACCAGCACGCAGGCGCCCCCGCCGTCCGTCACCAAGCAGCAATCGGCGGTGGTGAGCGGATCGCTGACCATGCGGGCGCCCAGCACGTCATCCACCGAGAGCGGTCCGTGGGCGAAGGCTGCCGGGTTCAGGTTGGCCCAGGCGCGGGCGGCGACTGCCACCTCCGCCAGCATGGCGCGGGTGGTGCCGAACTGGTGCATGTGCCGGCTGGCGGCCAAGGCGTAGGCGGTGATGGGATGGCGCGGCTTGTATGGCGCCTCATGCGGCTGCGGCTCGCTCATGGACACCAGGCGGCCACCCGCGGTGCGCTGGTTGCTGCCGTAGCAGATCAGCGCCGCGTCACACAGCCCGGCGTCCAATGCCAGCGCGGCGCTGAGCAGATGCGCCTCGAAGCTCGACCCACCGACATTGGTGCCGTCGAAGTAGCGGGGCCGGAGACCCAGGTACTCGGCCACAGACAGCGTCGGGAAAGCGTGCGTGCTGGTCGCGGCGAACAAGCCGTCGATGTCGTGCAAAGCAAGCCCAGCATCGGCGATGGCGCCCAGCGCGGCCTCCGCCATCAACTCGTTGGCGGTGCGGCCCGGCGCCTCGCCGCAACCAGCCGAGCCGATGCCGACGACCGCCGCCCGGCCGCGGAGGGGATGCGTCATGCCGGCCCCTCCGGCACGAAGACGACCAAGGGTGCGCCATCCTGCTCGACGATGCGGGCGCGAACGCGGGTGCCGATGGGCACGGTTTCGACCCCGTCGATGCGGGTCATCATGCGCGGCCCCTCATCCAGGTCCACGAGCGCCAGGTTGTAGGACCCATCCCGCGTGCGGTTCACCGTGATGGCATAGACAGTGGCGAGACCGCTGACCGTGACCCACTCCAGATCCTGCTCCCCCGTGCCGGGGATCGCGACGCGCGGGTAGAAGGTGTGGAGGCCGGTGGAGCGGCTCCGCTGGATCATGAAGCGCCCGTCCCGCAGGTGGGCGCGGTATTCGGCTTCTGGACCGGGGGCGGTCATGCAGGAACCGGGTCGCAGCCGGCGCGATTGGCCACCCGATACACCGATGGCAGCGGCACCGCCGAAACCGATAAGGAACGGCTTTGGCCAGGGCGGATCAGGGTCACGGGTGCGCCTCCCAACTGCTTGCCATGACCATGCCAGGGTTGATCTGGCCCTTCAACGGGTGACGTGTACGCTCCGGATCAGCCGAAGCCGAGGAAGCCCGGCGCATCGCGCAGCGGCGCCGAGGCGGCGAGCGCCGCGATGTCAGGGGTCGGGCGCGCCGTGCGGGGATCTCCGGCCAGCAGGCGCTCCATCGCCGCGGCGACCGCCAAGACATGCGCGTCTCCGCCGCGCCGGCCCACGATCTGCAGGCCGAACGGCAGGCCGTTGCGGTCCAGCCCGACCGGCAGCGACACCGCGGGGTGGCCGACCGTGGATACGGCGTAGGCCAAGGCCAGCCAATGGAAATACGTGCGGGTCGGCCTGCCATCGATGCTGGCGGGAAACAACTCCGACCAGGGCCGTGGACTGATGGTGATGGAGGGCGACAGGATGACGTCGAAATCATCGAAGAAATCCAGCCACCGGCGATACAGCACCGTCTGGTGCCGCAACGCCTGGGCCACGTCCAGCGCGTTCAATCGCAGCCCGGCCGCAACATCCGTATGCACGTTCGGGCCGACCGCGTCCGGCGTGTCCCGCACCCGGTCATGGTGGCTGGCCAGCGCCGCAGCGGCACGCAGCGTTTCGAATGCCTCGTTCGTACCGGCGCAGTCGGGGGACGCCTCTTCGCAACGGGCGAAGACGTGGCGGAATAGCACCGCCTTTTCGGCGAACACCTCGGCGATGTGCCGCTCGGTCGGGGCGATGCCGAAATCAGGCGTGAGCGCCACGCGCAGTCCGGCCAGGTCCACGGCAGGAAGCGCTGTGAACTCCTCGGGCCGGCGCACCACGCGGCCGGCGACCGTGCTGGCCAGCGGGTCCCGCGCGTCGTCAGATACCATGCAGGACAACAACAGGCAAAGGTCGGGCACCGTGCGTGCCATCGGCCCCAGCACAGAAAGCGGGTTCCAGCCCAAAGGCCGCTTCTCGCTGGGCACCAAGCCCGGCGTGGGCCGGAAACCGACGATGCCGCAGAACGCGGCCGGGTTACGCAGCGAGCCACCCATGTCGGACCCGGTGGCGAGCGGCACCATCCCGGTGGCCAGCGCCGCCGCCGACCCGCCGGACGATCCGGCGGCGGAGCGGAGAGGGTCGAACGGATTGCCGGTCGCGCCATATACGGCGTTCCGCGTGTTGGCTCCGGCGCCCCATTCCGGCGTGTTGGTCTTGCCCAGTATGACCGCGCCCGCCTGCCGGGCGGACTGCACGATCAGTTCGTCCCGCTCCGGCACGTGATCACGGAACAGCGTGCTGCCATAAGTGGTGCGCAGGCCCGCCACATCCTCCAGATCCTTCACGCCCAAAGGCAGGCCGTGCAACGGCCCCATCACGTCGCCGCGCATCGTCGCGGCGTCACAGGAGGCTGCGGCTGCACGGGCACGGTCGAAGTCGCGGGCCACCATGGCGTTCACCGCGTGATCGACGGCAAGGACGCGACCGATGCAGCTTTCGGTCAGCTCGACGGCAGACAGCCGCTTGCTGCCGATCAGGCGACGGGCCTCCACGGCGTCGAGATCACAAGGCTCGTTCAAGGCTTAAGCTCCACCGGGACATGGCGACAAGGGCTATGGCCATATCACCTGCTTGCCCAAACAGCGAGCCAGGCATGGTGTCCCGGCATGGTCCAGTTGCAGAGCTTTGCGGCACGCACGGCAGAAGGGCAGGACAGATGAACTCCCCTGCCCTGCCGCTCCATGAACGCTGCCCGCCCAGCGGACACTGAACCCGGCTGCGCGCCGGTCAGTTCAGGCCAAGTTCACGGCGGTATCGCTGGAAGCAGGCTGCGCCACACTCCAACCGCATCAGCGCGCCTTCGGCAATCGCCGGCGCGAGGTCGGGGGTCTCCGCCACCAGCGGATGCAGCGCCTCGGCGTTCCACGCCGCCGAATGCTTCACGTCCAGCACGGAATGCAGGTCAAAGTAGTGCCGGTCGCTGGCCGGCACTCCCAACCGCTTCAAGCCAGACGCCACCAATGCCGCACGGCCCGGCGCTGTCTGCTCAATGACACCCAGCGCGCCCATGGATTGGAAGGCGTACCGCCGATTAGCGGCCAGCCCGGCCATCGTGTTGGCCAACGCCAGGCTTTCCCAAACCGTCGTCTCGACCTCCGGGGTCAGGCCGAGGCGATGCGCCAGCGTTTCAAGCAGCGGGCCGTGCATGCCCTTGGGATTGCCGCGCCCCATCTCGTCCCAGTAGTTCCGGGCAATCTCCAGCTTCGGACGCTGCGGCATCCGCACCTGGGTCAGCGCCGCCAAGTCCTCGAACCCAGCCTCCCCGGCGACCTCCTGAGTGAGGAACCAGCACATCTCCTCCCGCGTCGCGGTCTCCGCCAACCACGGGAACAAAGGGTCGTGCTGACCTGGACCGGTGCGGTCCAACTCCTCGAACCAGGCCACAAACCCATCGGGGTCGCGCGGCGCCTGGGCAGCTCGTTCGGCAACCGCGGCGCGCGCTTTTTCCACCCAAACCCCTTCCTCAATCAGCAGCTTGGATTGCGCCTTGATGTCGGCCTGCCAATCCGTGCCGGGCAGCGCCGGGGCGAACCGGCGGTTGTTGAACGCCGCCAGCCGGCGATGCCATTGGTCGTCGGCTGAAAGGGTAGGATGCAGGCTGCCGTCAGGCATATCGTTTCATTCCCATTTTCTTACGGTCAGGACCACGGCGGCGATGCGGTCAGCGCTTGTGTAGGCGCCGCCCTCCAACTCCTCGCCGAACACGTCGGGATCGAGTTCCTCGTAGGTCCAACTCGCTCCGGACCCGCCTATGTGGGCGATTGCGGCCATCTTGAAGGGGTCGGTCCCGTTCACGATGGCGGCACCCGTGTACAGCAGCAGCGTACCGCCCGGCGCCAGCCGGTCCAACGCAGCGTCCAGGATCGCAAGCGACAGCCCGGCGCCGAGCGGCCCCCCGCCATGGCGATAAGCCCGCGCGTCGGGATCCACCAAGTAGGGCGGATTCGAGACGATCAGGTCGAACGACCCGGGAACGGCAGTCAGCAGGTTGCTGTCCACCGCCGCGACCGGCACCCCAGCCAGCGCCGCATTGACGCGGACCATCCGCAAGGCCGATGGGTTGATGTCAACTGCCAGCACTTCGGCATCAGGGTGCGCCCGCGCCACCAGGACGGCACCAGGTCCGGCGCCGCAGCCGATGTCCACGGCGCGGCGCACAGGAAAGTCCTTTTCAAGATGGGCCAGGATGGCGCGGGCGAACCGGTATGTGTCGGGTCCGAAGAACACCGAATCCGCGGCCGTGGTCGGATATGCGGAATGTACAAACAAAAGGCTGTTCAGGCTGGACAGCCGCACGGCGCTGCGAAGGCCGGCGCTGCTTGGAACGAGCACGCCGGCCTCCCGCATCAGCGCCAGGATGCCGGGCGGCAGGAGTTCCTCACGGAACGGGCGGCTCCAGCCAAAAACGCCGGCCAAGTCCTGCGCCCAGGCTGAACTGGGGCGGGCGTTGACGCGGGCATGGGTGGCCGGGGTGGGAGTGGTAAATGCGTAGCCCGTGGATTGCACGGCCCGGGCCAACTCGAACAGCTTGGCGTCAAGACCGTTTGGCCTGATTTCGTTCATTGGCCAGGAAACGCCGCCCCACCGCCGGAGTTGCCCGTCTATCTCCCGCCCAGAAGCGGCCCCAGCACGTCTTCCACGCCGGTGATCAGCATCTGCACGCCGATGCAGAACAGCATGAAGGCCGAAAGCCGGGTCACGGTCTTGCTGCCGGTGCGGCCCAGCAGGTCGGACAAGCGGTCCGCATTGGCGTAGGTCAGCCAGATCGCCCCCGCCATCGCCGCCGCCGCCAGGCCGGTGCCGGCGTAGAACCCAGCCCACGCCCCGCCCATCCCAGGGTGCCCGGCACCCAGCGCCACGGCCACCGCGATTGTGCCAGGCCCGGTGGTGAACGGCAGCGTCAACGGGAAGAACGCCACGTCCTCCGCAACCGCCGTGCCGGCATCGGCCGCCTGCTCCTGCTTGCGGCCTTCGCGCTTCTCGGGAGTGCCCAGCAGCTCCCATGCGAACAGCGCCAGCACGATGCCGCCGGCGATGCGCAGCGCGGCGATGGTGACGCCGAACAGCGCCAGCACATACGACCCGGCCCACAACGCCACCAGCATCACCAGCAGCGAGTACAGCCCGACCCGGCGGGCCAGCTTGACGCGCTCCCCATGGGTGCGGTCGGCGGTGGC
>CAXTUO010000186.1:0-1066 GCA_964247175.1 uncultured Acetobacteraceae bacterium
CTGCAAGACATGGGCGTGCAGGAGGGAGGTCTTGACCCCGGACATCACGATGGGATGCCACAGGTAGAAGCTGTAGCTGATGGTGCCAAGATAGAGCAGCGGCCGGGAGCGCAAAAGGACGCCGAGCCTGCCGTGCCCGGCCACGATCCCCCGGAAGCCCAGTGACGCCGCGAGGAAGCCGAGCAGCGCAAGCGGCAGCCGCCAATCGCCGGCCCACTCGATCATCGTCGTGCTGATGATGCGGTCGGGCGCGCTGAGATACCGGATGGTGCGCCAGCACAGCAGGAACAGCACGAGAAGCGGAAGCGGGTGCCGGGTCAGGCGCAGGAGCACCCCCCCGCGCGGCCACCCCGCGGCCACCATCATGCCCGCGAGCAGGAACGCCGCGCGGGGATAGTAGGCGATCAGCACGGCCGCGACCGGGACGATCAGCCAGTAGGCTCCGGAGCCAAGGCGGCGGCGCAGCGGCCAGCAAGCGGCGCAGAATAGGTAGAACGCCATCTCATAGCTCAGCGACCAAGCGGCCGGGTGGATGTTGTTGAGCGGCAGGACGCCCGGCAATGCCAGGAAGTTGACCGGCACTTCCACCAGCAGCCGGCGCCACGTCTCGTTCTCGAAGCCGTGCGTGTGGGTGGGCAGGCCGACCGCGACGATGACGAGGATGGAGGCCCAGAGCACGGGAAAGATGCGGATGACGCGGTCTTCGACGAACACCCTCGGAGTGCGGGCGCGCCGCAGCGTTCCGGCGATCACATAGCCGCTGATGCAGAAGAACAACTCCACCCCGTATTCCGAGACGGAGGTGAGGAAGAACCCGGCCGGCGTCGAGAGCGGGGCGAAGGTGCCCAGCCCCGAGTTCACGACATGGAAGCAGAATATCATGAAGGCGAACAGCCCACGCGCGCCATGGACATTTTGGTTGAAATGTCGATCGGCCGGTCGCGACGGCACGGCGGCCGCAAGCCCGTTTCTCGCCAACTCGATCTTTCACCGGCCAACGCCGGCTATGGTTTGTAATGAAAGCCCAATTAAGGCATGTCCGATTACGTACCTACTGTTTTCTGAT
>CAXTUO010000186.1:1166-6949 GCA_964247175.1 uncultured Acetobacteraceae bacterium
TGCGATCATCAGGGATCACGATTGAGCGATTTTGCAGGCGATGTTTTGCTGGGGCGTCCATGCCGGGCGCGACGCGCTTCCCCGCGCAGTCCATAATGCCGGCATGGCCCTTTCCACGAAAACCGCCGGGTTCCCTGCTGCGCGTCCAATCCGTGCGATCCCGGTCACGTCGCTGCAGCCCTCGGTTTGGCGCGGGCGGCTCGGCGTCAACGCCTTCACCTGGGGCACGCTGTTCTGCTGCCTGGTCCTGCAGCGCTTCGCGATCCCGGCAGGCGGCCTGAAGATCAGCGTGGCAACCCCGCTGGTGCTGGGCTTGGCCGCCTGGGCGCTGGCGAGCGGCACGCTGGTCATCGAGCGCCGGCGGATGGCGCTGTATTGCGGCCTGTGCGCCGTGGCCCTGTTCTCGGTGGCGACCCAGATCAACCTGCCGCTCGCGATGGCGCCGCGGATGAGCCTGACCTCCCTGTATTACTGGCTGGCCGTCACCGCTTTCGCCGTGCTGCGGTTCCGCCACTCGGTCAGCGAGACCGCGTTCTTCCGCATCGTGTCGCTTGCCCTGGCGGCGCTCGCCGTCGCGGGCCTGGCGCAGTTCGTGCTGCAGTTCGTCGGCCTCAGCTTCTTTTCCTTTGTCGGCATCGTGCCTGACCAGTTCCTGATTGAGGAGCAATACAACGTCACCATCCCAATCGACCGCGGGTTGAACAAGTCGAATGGGCTCTTTCTCGTCGAGCCGTCCGTGTTCTCCCAGTTCATGGCGGTGGGGGTGGTCGTCGAGGCGCTTTACTTCCGGCGGGCCGCCTTTCTCGCATTGTTCTTCGCGGCCCTGTTGTTTTCCATGTCCGGCACTGGATGGATGGTGCTCGGCTCGTACATCGTCGTGCTCGCGATCAGCGCCGGCCGGCGCGGCCTAGTGGGGGCCATCCTGCTCGCGGCGGGCTGCGCGCTGGCCTTCACCGCGCTCAGCGTCGCGCTGCCCGATTTCGCCGACATGATGTCGGGCCGGGTTTACGAGTTCACCCTGCCCGGCACGAGCGGGCATGAGCGGTTCGTGACGCCTTTCCTGGCCTTGCAGGACCTGCTCAACGCGGCGCCTTGGGTGTCCGTGACCGGGGTCGGACCCGGCGCCTCGGAACAGCTGATGATCCCCTACGTGTATCACCTCAACACCCCGATCAAAGTCCTGATGGAATACGGGATCTTCGGCCTGATGCTTTACCTCGGCCTGCTCACCTGGGGGACCCGCACGAAACGGCAGGCCACGCTGCTCGCCCCGCTCATGGTGCTGTTGTTGCTGACCGGCGGCTATCATCAGTTCTCGCCTATTCTTTTCGCCGTCCTGCTTATCGGCACGGTTGCTTACGTGCACCAGGACGAGATCGCTGTTAATTGAGTCCGAACAGCCATGATGCGCCGTTTTCAGCTTTACAGCCGATCATTGGCGATGTTATTTTGATGCCGGGATGGATACGAAATGCGAAAGCCGGCTTGGATCGGGCGCCGCGTGATGCAAACACCGTGGCAGCGTTGGTCCTTTGCTCTTGTCAGCGTCAGCGTGCTGGGCACCCTGCTTGCCGGCTTCGCGCTGGCGTTCGATGGGTGGATCGACGCGCTCGCCCTTTACGTCGCCTGCGTGCTCATGCTGGCCCTGATGCTGTCTCACCTTGGCGGGCAGCCGATGCAGCCTGGGCTCGCCGCCTTCACCGATGACGACGGGGCCGGCCCCGGCGGCTGCCCGACAGGGCTGGCGCTGACCGGCACGCCCGGGTCTTGGGCCGTGGCGGACCGTGCTGCTGTCCCCGCGGTCCTTGGCAGCGCCGCCGCTACGGACTGATCGGCTCCGCCCGCAAGGTGCTGCGAAGCCGCCAAAGGTCGCGGAGCATCCGGTTCCCCGCGGGAAGGCAGGCGAGCACGGCTGCCGTCCCCGCATAGGACAGGGCGAGCGCCGCCGCCAACCCCACGACGCCGCCCGGCCAAACGCCGCCGGGAACCGCCGCCAGGGCGCAGCCGGCGGCCAGCGTGGCCAACGCGACGGGAAAGACCGCGTCCAGGAGGTCGCGCAGCCGCACGGGACCGCGCCGGGTCGCGGCCCAGAACAGCAGGGGAGAGCCGATCGCCCAGGCAAAGGCCGCCGACGCCGTGGCAACCCCGACCGGACCCCATGGCAAGCCCGCGGCAAAGGAGGCGAGCACGATGCCGGACCCGGCCGCGCCCCAGACCAACTGCTCCCGCGCCCGTCCCTGGCTGATGAACAGCCAGGCGAGGGCGTTGTTGACGGGCAGCAGCAAGGCACCCGCCCCGAGCGCCGCAAGGATCGGCCCGGCCGCCTGCCACCGCGCGCCGAGCAATGAGACGATGATCTGGTCGGCGAACACGATGCTCCACGCCAGCCCCGGCAGCGTCGCAAGCAACAGCGTGCGCAGCACCTGGCTGAAGCTGCGCCGGTAACGGTCAGGCTCCGCTTGCAGCCGCGACAGCAGGGGCACGGTGATCCGGGTGAACGGCGTCGTGAGCTGCATCACCGACGGCAGCATGAGCCGGAACGCGCGGTCATACAGGCCGAGGGCGCCGACCCCGCTGGCCCAGCCGATCAGCACGCGGTCCAGGTTGAACGAGAAGTAGTTGACGAGGTTGTAGCCCGTCACGTCGCCGCCGAACCGGAGCAGGGGCGCCACGGCGAGGTCCAGGCGCGGCTTGCCCGGCCGCCAGCCGGAAACCGCCCAGGCGGCCAGGAGGTTGGCCAGGTTGTTGGCGACCTGCATCGCCACCAGCGACCAGTAGCCCAGCCCGCACCAGGCGCACAGGATGCCGACCGCGGAGGCGGCGGCAGTGCTGCCGACATCGATTGCGGCGAGGGCGATGAACTGCAGGCGCCGGCTCATCAGCGCCATCTGCTGGGCCGCAAGCCCCCCCAGCACGAGCGGGACCGCCAGGCTGGCCGTCAGTGCCATCGTCCTCGGTTCGCCGTAGAACGCGGCCACCAGCGGCGAGGCCGCAGCCAACAGCACTGCGAGGCCCAGGCTGACGGCGCCGTTGATCCAGAACAGCCCGGAGAGTTCGCGATGGGTGAGCGACGGGCGCTGGATCACCGCCTGGGTGAGGCCGAGTTCCGCGAAAAGCTGCACAAAGCCGACCAGCGGCGCCACCATGGCCATGATGCCGAACTGCGCCGGGGTGAGCAGGCGGGCGAGCACGACCTGCGCCCCGAACTGCAGGACGAAGCGGACGCCCTGGGCGGCGAACGTCGCGGCGCCCCCGCGCACGGAGCGGCGCTTCAGCGCCGCCGGGTCATCCTCGCCGCCGTCGAGGCGCTCGCTCATGCGCGGCCGTGCTGCTGCCGGACACGCGTGGCGGCGCGGCGTGCCCGGCGCACCTCGGTCTGCACGGCCGACAGCAGGATCGTCTGGACGCGGGCGCCGGGGGCGAGCGACCGCAGGAAGCCCCGGCGCCAGAAGCTGGCGTCCAGCGCGTCCAGCCGGGCCTTCGCCTTGGACGCCGGCGGCACCGTGGGGATGATCGGGCGGTAGCGCGCGACGCCAAACCCTTCGGCGTGGGCGATCCCCCCGAAATGCGCGATGTCCTCCGGCGCCGGGTCGCCGAGCAGCGCGTCGAAGCCGCGCAGGGTGAGGGACGCGAGCGCATCGACATGGGCGTCCACGAGCACCGGGTGCAGCGCCGCCGCGCACTTCGCCACCGCGTCGTGGAAGATCGCCGCCAGCCGCAGCCGGTCCGCTTCCTGCGGGTCCACGATGCGGACCGGCTCCGTTTCGGTGCCCTGGCGGCGGACGCAGCGGATGCCGGGTTCCGGCGCGGAGAACAGCAGCTCGGTGATCTCCACGGAACGGGTGAAGCGCGCCAGGCTGTCGCGCGGCAGCCCGCCGTTGAACAGCCAGCCGAACGTTTCCAGCGGCGCGTCGGCCACCGCGCGCACCCGGCGCTCGAAGGTGCCGAGGTAGGCGCCCGCCAACTGCGGCAGCACGCCGCCGCGCGCCCGGCCCAGCAGCATCAGCGAGCGCTGCAGGGTGCCGTGCCAGCCAAGATCGACGACGACGCCGGGTCCGTCGAACAGCCCGATGCCGTCGAGGTGCGCGAGCAGCGCGTCCCGCTCGGCCGCGGCCTGCGCCAGGATCGGCCCGGCGAGCGCCGTGAACATCGCCCGCAGCGCCGCGCGCCCGCTTGCGGTCCGCACCGGTTGCGCCGGGTCAGGGAAGAACCGGGCGAGGACCGGTGAGACCGCCGGGTCGTCCGGATGGAGGTCGATGCGGCGGAGGTACGCTTCGGGTGAGACGTAGGCCCCGGACATGAGGAAATCGAGCGACGCCTCATCCATCGCCAGGACGTTGGCGAAGTTCACGCACCGGCGGGAACACCACACGTAGCGCGACGGCGCCGCGTCGGCCGGGCGCCAGGCCGCCTCGTATGCCGTTTGGAAGATCAGCCCGTCGCGCGCCAGGAAGAAGACGCGGTCCGTGCCGCGCGCCCGGGCGACCCGCCGGACATGGCCGGCCATGCCGAGGGCGGCCGGCGCCACGACGAGAAAGGCGACGGCCAGCCAGTAGGGATCGAGGCCCGGCTCGTCGCGCCGCGCCACCAGTTCCTGGCGCAGCAGGGACGCGAAGCAGTCGGCGAGCCAGTGGCCGCGCTGCGCGAGGCGGGACGCGATGCGACGCTCATGGGGCGGGGTCAACAGGAAGGGGACCACGCCGAAGCCGCGTGCCGTTTCGCCGTCGCTCTGCGCGTTGTCGCCGAGGTGCACGATCCGCGCGCCCGGGGCGAGGCCGGTTGCCGCGCGCAGGGCGGGCCACACGCTGCCGTCCGCCTTGGCCACCATGAGTTCGCTGGACAGGTAAAGCCGTTCGAACCCGGCGATCCCGCAGCACGCCAGCATCCGCTCGACGCATTCGGCCGGAAGGTACATGTCGGACACGAGCACGACGCGCCGGCCTGCGGCCACCAGCGCCCGGAACGCGGCCACCACCTGGGGGTCCGCGCGCACGCAGCGGAGTTCGAGGTCCACCTCCTCCCGGACCGCCTGATCGAGATCCCAGGCGTGGGCGGGGCCGTGCGCCGCCCGCGCCTGCTTGAGTTCGCGGTAGATGCCGGCGAGCGTCACTTCCCGTTCGCCCCGGGCCGCGGCGCTTGCGCGCGCCCGCTGCTCGGCTGCCCCCCGTTCGCGCGCGAAAGCCGCCGCGGACGCCGGGGCGACGCGCTCGGCCAGCGCCGCAAACAGGTCGGCGGGATCGCCGAAGAAGCGGACGAGCAGCGTGTCGAACACGTCGAAGGAGACGATGTCCGCATCGCGCGCCGCGACGAGGAAGCGGGCCAGCACGTCGTCGTGGCGGGCGATGAACGGGGCCGCAGTCGGCATCGGCGCAGTGTCTCCCATAGGCATTCAGGGGCTGGTCCCCTCTTGCCCGGGGTGTCGCGCGGGCATGCTGCCGCCGCCGGGCGGGCCGTGGCTCTCACGAATAAGCGGCGGTGTCGAGGCGGCCGGTTCCGCCGGGCCTGGCTGTCCGTGCCAGGCCGCGGCCGGTTCGAGCGGTCAACCAGGACTTAGCCGAATATTGGCTTGCGGGGCGCAGGTCGCTGTCACTCGGCTTTGCCAGCATTTGTCAGGCTTCGTGCGTTAACGTTTTGGTAACTTCGGATTTGTTTCACACACTAAATTGTGATTGAAGAAAAACCCCGGAAATAGGAGAGTAGCCTGGTCATCACGAAAAAGTGAGAATTGGGTCCATGTCCTCCAAGTATGTCGTCGGCGGGTATTTCGGCAATCCGAACGGCAA
>CAXTUO010000187.1:0-6892 GCA_964247175.1 uncultured Acetobacteraceae bacterium
GCTTCTTGAACGCGGCCTTCAGCTCCGAGCGCTGAAACCAATCGTGCCGGAACCAATACAGGTTCGCGAACTGCTGGTCGGGGAGCTGGTACAGCTTGCCGTCGGTGAAGGTGCCAAAGGACAAGCCCATGAAGTCCGGCAGGTCGAGCGTCGGGCTGGTGACGTCCTTGCCGTCGTTCGCCATGAAGTCGGTGAGCGAGCCGCCGACGATGTCGTTGTAGCGGGGGTGGGTGCCGATGAAGTCCGAGTCGTTCATCCAGAAGTCGTAGATAGGGCGGCCCGACTGCATCTCGACGCCGATCTTATCGACCAGCAGCCCCTCGTCCATCAGGTCGTGGTTGACCTTGATGCCGGTGATCTCCGCGAACGCCCGGGTCAGCACCTTGGATTCGTAGTCGTGCACCTTGAGGATCTCGGACACGGTGTTGAGCTGCATGCCGGCAAAAGGCTTCGACGCCTTGATGAGCCATTCCATCTCCGCCATCTGCTCGTCCTTGCTGAGCGTGGAGGGCTGGAACTCGCTGTCGATCCACTTCTTGGCGGCGTCCACCTGCTGCGCGTGGCTGGTGCCGCTCTTCAGCAGCACGCCGGCGCCGACCGCTGCGCCGCCGATGAGAACTTCGCGTCTTTTCATTCTGTTTGACCCCCCATGGTGCCGCCGCGGCGGCCGTTGCTTTAAGCCAGGCGAAACATCGCGACCGCGAACAGGACGGCGGCGGCGACGGGGTACCAGAAGACTTCGCCCCCGGTGCACAGGAAGATGATGAAGATGTAGGCCGTGCCCAGCAGCGACACGAAGAACCGGTCGCCGCGCGTGGTCGGGAAGCCCAGGATGCCGCGGCGCGGCTTCTCCGGCCGATACACCGCAAGCAGCGTCAGCACCACCAAGCCCAAGGCGATGGCCCCGAAGAACCCGGCGGTTTCCCACGTCCAGGCCATCCAATCGAGCGGCATCGCCTGGCCCTACACCCGGCCAAGGGCAAAGCCCTTGGCGATGTTGTTGCGCACGAACCAGATCACGACGGCGCCCGGGATCATCGTCAGCACCCCGGCTGCCGCCAGCAGCCCCCAATCCATGCCCGCCGCCGAGTAGGTGCGCGTCATCACCGCCACGAACGGCTTGGCGTTCACCGTGGTCAGCGTGGTCGCGAGCAACTGCTCCACCCAGGAGAACATGAAGCAGAAAAAGGCCGCCACGCCGATGCCGTTGGCGATCAGCGGCACGAAGATGCGGAAGAAGAAGCGCGGGAAGGAATAGCCGTCGAGCGCCGCGGTTTCGTCGATCTCCCGCGGCACGCCGGACATGAAGCCTTCCAAGATCCACACCGCGAGCGGCACGTTGAACAGGCAGTGCGCGAGGGCCACGGCCCAGACCGTGTCGAACAGGCCCACGGCGGAATACAGGTTGAAGAACGGCATCGCATACACCGCGGGCGGCGCCATCAGGTTGGACAGCAGCCAGAAGAACAGGTGCTTGTCGCCGAGGAAGCGGTAGCGGCTGAACGCATAGGCCGCCGGAAGCGCGATCACCACGGAGATAGCGGTGTTGAGGAACACATAGCTGAGCGAGTTCAGGAACCCGCCATACCAGGCCGGGTCCTGGAAGATGTGGACGTAGTGCTCCACGGTCGGGCGGTGCGGCCAGAACGACAGAGTCGAGGTGATCTCGACGTTGTCCTTGAAGCTCATGTTGACCAGCCAGTAAATCGGCAGGGCGAGCACCAGCAGGTAAAGTGCCAGGACAACGCGCCGGGTCATGCAGAACCCCGGGCGTCGAGCTGCGTCATGGTGGTGAAGAACACCCAGCACAGCGTCAGCGTGATCAGGTTGTAGACCAGGGACATCGCCGCCGCGTTGCCGAGATCGACCTGGCCGAGCGCGATCTTTACCAGGTCGAGCGACAAGAAGCTGGTCGCCTCGCCCGGGCCGCCGCCGGTGACGACGGACGGCTCCGTGTAGATCATGAAGCTTTCCATGAAGCGCAGCAGCACGGCGATCACCAGCACCCGGCGCAGCTTCGGCAGCTCGATGTTCCGGAACACCGACCAGCGCCCGGCGCCGTCGATCCGCGCCGCCTGGTAGAAGGCATCCGGGATCGCCTTCAGCCCGGCATAGCACAGCAGCGCCACCATGGAGGTCCAGTGCCAAACGTCCATGACCACAATGGTGGACCAGGCCGAGAGCGGGTCCTGCGTGTCGTTGAACGGGATGCCAGCGCCGGTCAGCGCCGCCCCCAGCAGCCCGATGTCGGCACGAGCAAAGATTTGCCAGATCGTGCCCACCACGTTCCAGGGGATCAGCATCGGCAGCGTCATGCTGACCAGCACCGCGCCCACCGCCCAGCCGCGCTTCGGGATGCACAGCGCCACCAGGATGCCGAGCGGCACCTCGATCAGCAGCACCACGCCCGAAAAGACCAGGTTCCGCAGCAGCGCGCGGGAGAAGCGGCCGCCGATGTCGGTGGCCGGGTCGAACAGGTGCTGGAACCACTCCGACCCGTTCCAGAAGAACGAGTTCTGCCCCATGGAGTCCTGCACGGAGTAGTTCACCACCGTCATCATCGGGATGAGCGAGGAGAACAGCACGAACGCCATCACCGGGACCACGAGGAACCAGGCGCGGTTGCTGATGGGCTTGTCGTTCATGCGGCGACGCCAGGCACGCGGCGGTCATCGGCGAAGACGTGCAGGCTGGCGGGGTCCAGGCGCACGAAGGCCTCGGCGCCGCCCAGGGCGAGGTCCGGCGGCGCCGTCACCACCAGCGGGTGCGCGCCGAGGGTGACGCGGGCCAGGCGGCGGCGCCCGAGATCCTCGATCCGCTGCACCTGCACTGGCAGCCCGCCGGTCCGGCTCAAGGTGGCGTATTCCGGGCGGATGCCGATCTGCACGCGCCCACTCGCCAGCGCCGGGTAGGCGGCGCCGAGCGGAACCATGTGCCGGTCCACCGCCGCTTCCCGCCCGTGTACGGACGCTGGCAGCAGGTTCATGCCCGGCGAGCCGATGAAGTAGCCGACGAAGGTGTGGGCCGGCGTCTCGAACAGCTCGGCCGGCGTGCCGACCTGCAGCACGCGGCCCTCGTTCATCACCATCACCTGGTCGGCAAAGGTCAGCGCCTCCGTCTGGTCATGGGTCACGTAGATCATCAAGAGGTCGAGGGCGCGGTGCACCGCCTTGAGCTTGGAGCGCAGCTCCCACTTGAGCGCCGGGTCGATCACGGTCAGCGGCTCGTCGAACAGCACGGCGGCCACGTCGGGGCGGACCAGGCCGCGGCCGAGCGAGATCTTCTGCTTGGCGTCCGCCGTCAGCCCGCGGGCGCGGCGGTGCAGGTCGGGGGTGAGGCCCAGCATCGCCGCGACCTCGCCCACGCGGGCAGCGGTCTGGCGCCGGTCCATGCCGCGGTTGCGCAAGGGAAAGCCCAGGTTCTCCGCCACCGTCATGGTGTCGTACACCACGGGGAACTGGAACACCTGGGCGATGTTGCGCCGCTCGGTCGGCACCCGCGTCACGTCCCGCCCGTCGAACAGCAAGCGTCCGTGCGAGGGGATCACAAGGCCGGAGATGATGTTGAGCAGCGTCGTCTTGCCGCAGCCGGACGGACCCAGCAGCGCGTAGGCCCGGCCCTGCTCCCAAACATGGTGCAGCGGCTTCAGCGCGTAGTCGGCTTCGGTCTGCGCGCGCCCGTAGGCGTGGCCGATGCCGTCCAGGGTGACGGTGGCCATCAGACCGCCTCCGCCAGGACGGGGCGCGACGCGAGCGCCCCGGCCGCGTCGAACACGAAGGCCCGGCGCACGTCGATGTGCAGGGTCGTGCGCGCGCCGGGCAGCAGGTCGTGCACACCGGGGATCAGGCTAACCCAGGCGTCGCGGCCCACATCGACGTGCACGAAGCTTTCAGAGCCGTTGATCTCCGTGACGGAGACGGTGCCCTCGAAACCAAGGCTGCCCGGCGGCTTCGCGCCGACCGTCACCGCATCGGCGCGGAACCCCATGCGGTAGCGCCCGTCCGGCAGGCCCAGCAGCGGCGCGGGCGCCAAACGCTCGCCATGATCGGTCAAAAGCGCGTTGTCGCGCTTCTCCAGCGCCAACTCGTTCAGCGGCGGGTCGGAGAACACCCGGGCGGCTTCAAGCGTGAGCGGCTGGCGGTACACCGCTGCGGTCGGCCCGGCCTGCACCAGGCGGCCCTCCGACAATGCCGCCGTTTCTCCTCCCAGCAGCAAAGCCTCGGTCGGCTCCGTCGTCGCATAGACTAGGATGGCACCGGTTTCGGCGAACAGCCGCGGCAGCTCCTCCCGCAACTCCTCACGCAGCTTGTAGTCGAGGTTGCCCAGCGGCTCGTCCAGCAGCACCAGCTCCGCCTGCTTCACCAGGGCACGGGCGATGGCGGTGCGCTGCTGCTGCCCACCCGAAAGCTGCGCCGGCATCCGGCCCAGCATGGAGTCCAACCGCAGCAGCTTCGCAGCAACCCGCACCCGCCGCTCGATCTCCGCCCGCGCCACCCCGGCAACACGCAGCGGCGAGGCGATGTTCTCGTACACCGATAGCGTCGGGTAGTTGACGAACTGCTGATACACCATCGCCACCGACCGCCGCCGCACCGGCGTGCCCGTGATGTCGCGCCCGTCCAGCAGCAGCCGGCCGGATGTCGGCTTGTCCAGCCCGGCCATCAGCCGCATCAGCGTCGTCTTGCCCGCGAGCGTCGGCCCAAGCAGCACGTGCAGCGTGCCGGGGGCCAGCGTCAGCGACACGTCATGGATCAGGGTGTCCGGCCCTTGGGTGAACCCGACGTGTTCCAGTTGCAGGCTCACGCCGCCTGGTCCCGCTGCGACCGCAGCGCATCGAGCGCCGCGTCCACCCGCGCCATCTCCTGCGGCGTCATGCGCAGGCCGAGTTTGCTGCGGCGCCACGCCACGTCCGCCGCGGTCTGCGCCCATTCATACCGGACGAGGTAACGGAGTTCCGCCTCCGTCAGGTCCGCGGCCAGCACCGGGCCGAGCGCCTCCGCCGAGGCGGCGTCGCCCAGCAGGTCATAAACGCAGGTGCCGTAGGCGCGCAGCAGCCGCCGCAAGGTCCGCTCGGCGATGAACGGGTAGCGGGCGCGCAGCGTGTCGAGCGCCGCGTCGAAGCCGTCCACCGGGAAGTCGCCGCCGGGCAACGGCGCCGTGCCGGTCCAGCCGGCGGGCCGGGCGGTGGCCGCCGGCAAGTGCGGGGAGAGCTTGGCCAACGCCGCCTCCGCCAGCCGCCGGTAGGTGGTGATCTTGCCGCCGAAGATGGAAAGCTGCGCCGCCTGCCCGTCCGGCGCGTCGAGCGTGAGCACGTAGTCGCGCGTGGCCGCCTGCGCCTTGGACGCGCCGTCATCATACAGCGGGCGCACGCCCGAGTAGGTCCACACCACCTGGTCCGGCGTGACCGGGCGCACGAAATACTCGCTGGTGCCGCGGCACAGGTACTCGATCTCCTCGGCGGAGGCGTGGGCCTCGCGCGGGTCGCCCTTGTAGTCGAGGTCCGTGGTGCCGATCAGCGTGAAGTCCTGCTCGTACGGGATCGCGAAGAAAATGCGATTATCGGCGTTCTGGAAGATGTAGCAATGGTCTTCTGGATAGAGCCGCCGCACCACGATGTGGCTGCCCTTCACCATGCGGACCCGCGACGGCGTGTTGGCCCGCAGCACGGATTGCAGCACCTGCCCCACCCATGGCCCGGCGGCGTTCACCAAGGCGCGGGCCTGGATGAC
Source organism: uncultured Acetobacteraceae bacterium (assembly GCA_964247175.1). Lineage (GTDB taxonomy): Bacteria > Pseudomonadota > Alphaproteobacteria > Acetobacterales > Acetobacteraceae > CAHJXG01. The sequence goes on from CAXTUO010000187.1 coordinate 5,730, forward strand.
CTGCGGCTCCGCGCCATCATGCTGCGTGGTCACGCGCCACAGGCCGTCCACCCGCTCGGCGGCGGTACAGCGGGTGCGGGTGGCGACCACGGCGCCGCGCTCCGCCGCGTCGCGGGCGTTCAGCAGCACCATGCGCGAGTCCTCGACCCAGCAATCCGAGTACTCGAACGCGACCTTGTACTCGGGCTTGAGCATCCGTCCGGCCGGATCGCCGCGCAGCCGCTTGGTGCGTGTTGGCGGCAGGCGCTTGCGCCCGCCCAGGTGGTCGTACAGGAACAAGCCGAGCCGCAGCAGCCAGGCCGGGCGCAGCCCCTTATGATGCGGCAGCACGAAGCGCAGCGGCCAAACGATGTGCGGCGCGATGCCCCACAGCACCTCCCGCTCCATCAGCGCCTCCCGCACCAGGCGGAACTCGTAGTATTCCAGGTAGCGCAGCCCGCCGTGCACCAGCTTGGTGGAGGCCGACGAGGTCGCAGAGGCCAGGTCGTTGGCCTCGCACAGATATACCGACCAGCCCCGTCCCACGGCGTCGCGCGCGATGCCGCAGCCGTTGATGCCGCCGCCGATGATCGCGAGGTCGAAGATGTCCGGGGTGGCCGCTTGGGGCATGGGGTGAGCGCGTTCCTCAAGAAGGGCGCTTGCCGGCCCTCTCCGTGCGAACCCTAACCCGAACCAAACGCCGCCGCCAAGAGGTCAAAACGAACTTTCATCCGAACTTTCGTCCAGTTCGACCGGGCCGCCGGCCTCCACCACCTCCACCTCGTTCGCCGCGCACAGGGCGGCGACTTCGGGCGACGGCAGCCGGTCCGTCACCAGCACGTCCACGTCGGACAGGTGGGCGATCCGCACCGGGGCGGCGCGCAGGAACTTGCTGCTGTCCGCCACCAGCATGACCCGGCGCGCGCTGGCGATGATCGCCTGGGACACCTGCACTTCCCGGATGTCGAAATCCAGCAGCGTGCCGTCGGCGTCGATGGCCGAGGTGCCCACCACCGCAGTGTCCACGCGGAACTGCCGGATCTGCTCCACCGTGCCCGGGCCGATGATCCCGCCGTCGCTGTGCCGGATCACCCCGCCGGCCAGCACCACCTCGATGGCCGGGTTGCGATACAGCTCGCCAGCGACGTGCAGGTTGTTGGTGATGACCAGCAGCCCGGCATGGC
>CAXTUO010000188.1:0-6889 GCA_964247175.1 uncultured Acetobacteraceae bacterium
CGGTCTGCGCCGGGCAGATCAGGCCGCCGGTGCAGCGGCGCACCACCTCGCCTGCCGGCCGCACCGCCAGGCTGCCGCAAGCGGGGCAGGTTTCGGGTGGCACGAAATGCGCGGCGCCGTCCGGGCGGCGGTCCAGCATGACCTGCACGATCTGTGGGATCACGTCGCCGGCACGCTGCAACAGCACGGTGTCGCCCACGCGCACGTCCTTGCGGGCGATCTCGTCCTCGTTGTGCAGGGTGGCGCGGGTGACGAGCACGCCGCCGACGTTCACGGGCGCCAGGGACGCCACGGGGGTCAGCGCGCCGGTGCGGCCGACCTGGATGCGGATGTCCTCCAGGATCGTGACCGCCTGCTCCGCCGGGAACTTCCAGGCGATGGCCCAGCGCGGCGCCCGTCCGACGAAGCCGAGGCGGCGCTGCAAGGCGAGGTCGTCGAGCTTGTAAACGACGCCGTCGATGTCGTAGCCCAGGCCGGCGCGGGCCAGGGCGGTTTCCGCTTGGAACGCCTCTGCCTTGGCTTCCCCGGCCAGCAAGCGGGACAGCGGGTTGACCTGGAAACCCCAGGCGCGAAGCTGCTCCAGGTAGGCGGAGTGGGTGCCGGGAACGCTGCCCTGCACGTCGCCTAGGGCGTAGGCGAACAAGGACAGCGGGCGGGTCGCGGTGATCGCCGGGTCAAGCTGGCGGAGCGAGCCGGCGGCAGCGTTGCGCGGGTTGGCGAACACCTTCTGCCCGGCCGCGGCCTGGGCCGCGTTGAGCGCCAGGAAGTCGGCCTTGGTCATGAACACCTCGCCGCGGATCTCGATCAAGGCGGGGCAGGGGCCGTGCAGGCGGTCCGGCACGGTCCGCATGGTGCGGAGATTGGCCGTCACGTCCTCCCCTTCCGTGCCGTCGCCGCGGGTGGCGCCGCGCACCAGGGCGCCGTTCTCGTACAGCAGGTTGATGGACAGGCCGTCGATCTTCGGCTCGGCGACGAAGGACAGGCCGGCGTCCTCCGGCAGATGCAGGAAGCGGCGGATACGGGCACAGAACTCCGTGAAGTCTGCAGGTGCAAAGGCGTTGTCGAGGGACAGCATCGGCACGCGGTGGCGCACCTTGGCGAAGCCGGCCGTGGGCGCCGCGCCCACCCGGCGGGTCGGGCTGTCGGGACGGATCAGGTGCGGGAATTCGGCCTCGATGGCCGCGTTGCGCCGCCGCAGCGCATCGTAGTCCGCGTCGCTGATCAGCGGCGCGTCGTGCTCGTGATAGGCTTGGTCGTGCCGGGCAATGTCTGCGGCGAGGGCCGCAAGCGCTTCTGCCGCTTCCTCCTCCGTCATGCGCCTGCCTTCACGCAGCCGTGCCGAGCAGGCTGTCGGCGGCGGCGCGGGCGGCCTCCGTCACGCTTTCCCCGGCCAACATGCGGGCGATCTCCTCGCGCCGGGCCGGCAGGTCGAGCGAGAGCACGCGGGTTTCCGCCCGGTTCTTGGCGGCGATCTTGGCGACCTGCAGGTGGGCCGCGCCGCGCGCCGCGACCTGCGGGCTGTGGGTGACGACCAGGACCTGCACCTGGTCCGCGACGCGCGCCAGCCGGTCGCCCACCGCCGCCGCCGTGGCGCCGCCCACGCCGCTATCCACCTCGTCGAACACCAGCGTCGGCACCGAGCCGCCGCTGACCAGCACCACCTTCAGCGCCAGCATCAAGCGGGACAGCTCGCCGCCTGAGGCGATCTTGTCGAGCGCGCCCGGCGCCTGGCCGGGGTTGGTGGCGATCAGGAACCGCACCGCATCCGCCCCGGCGGCGCCCCAGCGGGCTTCCTCCATCACCTCCACCTCCACCACGAACCGCGCCTTGTCGAGCCGGAGCGGCGGCAGCTCGCCCGTGACCGCCGTTTGCAGGCGCTTGGCGGCGACCTGCCGCGCCGCGGTCAAGGCGCCCGCCGCGGCGGCGTAGGCCGTGCGGGCGGCGGCAGCCTCGTCCTCCAGCGCCGCGATCTCGGCTGCCCCCGTGTCGAGCGCCGCGAGCCGCCCGCGCAGGCCGGCCAGCAAGGCGGGCAGTTCGACCACGGTTGTGCCGTGCTTGCGGGCCGCGGCGCGGAGCGCGAACAGCCGCTCCTCCGCCTGTTCCAGCAGGCGCGGGTCGGTGTCGGCCTCGTCCGCCAGGCGGCTGAGCAGCGTCTCGGCCTCGGCCAGCGCCTCCTCCGCGCGCTCCAGCGCGGCCAGGGCAGGAGCGGCGGGGTTGTCGGCATCCGGCTGGTTGGTCGGCACGAGCTTCTGCAAGGCGCGGGACGCATTGCGCAGCGAAGCCGCCGGGCCGGCGCTGCGCCGGTCCTTGGGCGCGATGTCCGACAGGGCGGAGGCGATCGCCTCCGCCCGGCGCTCCCCCTGTTGCAGCCGCTGGCGCTCCGCGGCCAGGTGGTCCTCTTCCCCCTCGACCGGGGCCAGGGTCGAAAGCTCCTCCACCGCGTGGCGCAGCCAGTCCTCTTCCCGCTGCGCTTCCGCGATGGCGGTTCTGGCGTCTTGCAGCCGGGCGCTCGCGTCCCGCCACGCGCGCCACGCCGCACCGGCCGCCGAGCGGACCGGCGCGTACCCGCCATAGGCGTCCAGCAGCGCCGCATGGGCGGCCGGGTCGGCGAGGCCCATCTGGTCGCCTTGCCCCTGAACCTCCACCAGAAGCGCCGCGGCCCGGCGCAGCAGCGCCACGCCGACCGGTTGGTCGTTGATCGCGGCGCGGGACCGCCCGTCCTTCGACACCACGCGACGCACGACGATCTCGTCTTCCAGCGCCACGCCCTGCTCGGCCAGCAGTTCCAGGGCGGGATGGCCGGGCGGCGGGGCGAAGCAGGCGGTGACGCTGGCCTGCTCGGCGCCGGCCCGCACCAGGCCGGAGTCGGCCCGCGCCCCGAGCGCCAGCCCCAAACTGTCCAGCAGGATGGACTTGCCGGCACCGGTTTCCCCGGTCAGCACGGTCAACCCGGTGCCGAACGCCAGATCCAGGCGCTCGATCAGCACCACGTCACGGATCGACAGGGCGGTCAGCACGTGGGAGCTAGAAAACGCTGCCCAGGGTGCGGGCGAAGAAGCTGTTGGCCCGTTCGGTCGCACGCGTCGGCGGCGCGATGCCGTTCTCGGCAAGCTGGTCGTAGCTGTCCTCGTACCAGGGGCTGCCGGGGTAGTTGTGGCCCAGCACGGCGGCGGTCCGCTTCGCCTGGTCGGTCAAGCCCAGCAGCAGGTAGATCTCGGTCAGCCGGTGCAGCGCCTCGGGCACGTGGTTGGTGGTCTGGTAATCGTCGATCACACGCTGGAAACGGCCGATGGCCGCGGCGTAGAGCTTCTGCTGCTCGTAGTACCGGCCGATCTCCATTTCCTTGCCGGCCAGGTGGTCGCGGCAAAGGTCGATCTTGAGCCGCGAGTCGCGGGCGTAGGCGCTTTCGGGAAAGCGGTTCACCACGTCCTGCAAAGCGACCATGGCCTGCTCGGTGCCCTTCTGGTCACGCTGGATGTCGGCGATCTGCTCGTAGAAGCTCAAGGCGCGCAAATAATAGGCGTAAGACGTGTTGGAACTCGTCGGGTGAAGCTGGATATAGCGGTCGAGCGTGCCGATCGCCTCGGTATAATGGTTCTGCAGGTATTCTGCATAGCCATGCATCAACTGGGCGTTCACTGCCCAGGACGAATAGGGGTAGTTCTGCTCAACGGCATCGAACTGCGACACCGCGGTGGCGTAGCGCTTTTGGTTAAGCGCATCCACCCCGTTATTGTAGAGTTCTTCGACCGTCTTCGATGCGGGATCGGCCTTCGCCTTCAAGTCCTCGTTCTTCCCGTTCCAGGGCGAGATCGAACTCAGCGTCTCGCACCCTTGCAGCACCGAAAGGGCGAGGAAGGCCGGGAGGAGGCGCGCGGGCAGCATGCGAAAGGGAGTGCGTTGCTTCATGACAGCGGCCCTATAGCACGCCGACGCGGTGGCGCGGAATGCGTTATGCGGCTTGCAGAACCGGCGCTGCGGCCTGTTCCTGCGGCGTCACGTCCCGCCAGCTTGACCGATCCGCGAACAAGGCGCGGAGCACGCGGTTGTTGAGCGTGTGGCCGGAGCGATGCCCGACGAACCGTCCTTGCAGGATGGCGCCCGCCATTGCCAGGTCGCCCACCGCGTCAAGCATCTTGTGGCGCACGAACTCGTCCGTCATCCGCAGGCCGCCGGGGTTCAGCACCCGCGCGCCATCGACCACGACGGCGTTGTCCAGGCTGCCGCCCTGCGCCAGACCCGCCGCCTGCAGCCCGGCGACTTCTTGCGCCAGCGTGAAGGTGCGGGCGTCCGCCAGCTCATGCCGGACCGCCGGGCCGCTCGCCACAAGGGACAAAGCCTGCCGCCCGATGGCCGGGGCGTCGAAGGCGATGGACATCGCCATTTCAAGGAAGCCGGACGCGCCGGGCCGCAACTCGGCAAAGGCGTCCCCGTCCTGCACCTGCACGGTCCGCAGTACCTCGATGACCCGGGCCGGCGCCGCCTGCTCGACCGATCCCGCGCAGTCCAGCAGGAACACCCATTGCGCGGCGGACCCATCCAGAGCCGGCACCTCGGGTCCGTCCAGCTCGACCCGGATGTTGCTGATGCCGCAGGCCGCCAGGGCCGCCATCAGGTGCTCAACCGTCCCGATCCTGGCGTCCGGGCGGTCCGGCGAGGCCAGCACGGTGCAGAGCCGCGTATCCGACACCTGGTCGAACCGGGCGGGGATGTCGATGCCGAGATCGGTGCGCCGGAACACGATGCCCGAATGCACGGGCGCCGGCTTCAGGACGACGTTAACCCGCTGCCCGGAATGCAGGCCGATGCCGACGCAGCAGATGGCGGACTTCAACGTGCGCTGCGCCGCGCCGGCCGCAGGGGACAGCGCAAGCTCGCGAGTCATCGGTGACATCTCGGGCAGTCCGTCCATGTAAACCTTCAGCCAGCGATGACGCTGGAGTGATCGTACCGGACGCCCAGGCGGCGTCCCCCTATGCAACCTAGGTGGTTGCCAGGGGAACGCCAAATCAATGAATGTTTCTGAACATTACGCCTTAAGACCTTGTAAATGTTTAGTCTATGACTTCTGGCGACGCAGGAATGTCGGGATGTCGAGCCCCTCGTCCGCCGGCTCCTGCCGCGGCGGCGCGGATAGGCTATGCCCGGGGAAGGACGGTTCCGCCCGTTGCGGCTCCGGGTCGGACACTGCCACCCGGCGACTCCGCCCGATGCCGGTCATGATGTCGAACAGGCTGCGCGCCGTGCTGGGCGGCGCGGGCGGGGGCGGCGGGGCCGGCTCGGTGCGGGACGGCTCGGCCGGCGCGGTGCTGGCCCGCGGCGGCGCGGGCCGAAGCGCCGGCGCCGGTGCCGCATAATGCTGGGCCCCGCCCTGCTGCCCGCTCCCGCCATGCGGACCGAAGGGCGATGTCTCCGCAGCCGCCTCGGCCGCGCGGGGCGTGAGCAGTTGCGCCGGAACCAGCGTGCTCGTGGGCTGGCCTGCCATGGCGAAGGACGGCGGCATGGTGGAAGGGGGCGGGCCTGACGGCGCAGCCGCCGGGCCGGACGAGACCGCATGGGCCGCGCCGCCGCCGCCCACCGCGACCAGGCGCGGCTTCTGCACCTCCGTCTGGGCGAGGTCGATCCCGGTCGCGACCACCGAAACCCGCACGCGCCCCACCAGGTCCTCGTCGATGGCGGAGCCGAAGATGATGTTGGCGTCCTCCGCCACCTCTTCCCGGATGCGGTTCGCGGCTTGATCGACCTCGAACAGCGTCATGTCGTCGCCGCCGGTGATGTTGATCAGCAGGCCGCGCGCGCCCCCCATGCTGGTGTCTTCCAGCAGGGGATTGCTGATCGCGGCCTCCGCCGCGCGGATGGCGCGGTTCTCGCCTTCGGCCTCGCCGGTGCCCATCATGGCCTTGCCCATCTCCGCCATCACCGTGCGGATGTCGGCGAAGTCGAGGTTCACCAGGCCCGGCGCCACCATCAGGTCGGTGACGCCGCGCACGCCCATGTACAGGACGTGGTCGGCCATCTTGAACGCTTCCTTCCAGCCCGTGCGTTCGTTGGCCAAACGGAACAGGTTCTGGTTCGGGATCACGATCAGCGTATCGACGAACTGCTGCAGCTCGGTGATGCCCGCCTCGGCCGCCTTGCCCCGCCGGGCGCCCTCGAAGGTGAAGGGCTTGGTGACGACGCCGACCGTCAGCACGCCGCGCTCCCGCGCCATGCGGGCGATGACCGGGGCGGCGCCGGTGCCGGTGCCGCCGCCCATGCCGGCGGTGATGAACACCATGTGGGCGCCGTCCATGTGGCGCATCAGCTCATCCGCCGCTTCTTCCGCGGCGGCGCGGCCGATCTCGGGCTTCGCGCCGGCCCCGAGGCCTTGCGTCAGATGCGGGCCCAACTGCACCCGGCGGTCGGCCCGGCTGTGCTGCAGCTGCTGCGCGTCCGTGTTGGCGACGACGAACTCCACACCCTGCAGGTTCAGCGCGATCATGTTGTCAACGGCGTTGGTGCCGCCGCCGCCGACCCCGATCACGGTGATGCGCGGCGTGAAGTCGGTGTGGTTCTGCTGCGGGACGGTGAGGTTCAGGGTCATTGAAGGTCTCCCAAGCTGGTCGCGATAGGGTGGAGTTAACGTTAGTTACGTGTTAACACATATATCGTTTTCGTATAGTTGTTACAGCCTATTTCGGATGAAGTTGACGGCGCGGCTGATCCAGCCGGCCGCTTGGTCGTCGGACGTATCGATGTCGGCCAGAGTCCGCCCGACGCCGCCCGCCCACTTCAGCAAGCCCGCCGCGGTGGCGAAGCCCGGGCCGGACACGTCGTCCGCCAGTCCCCGCAACGGCAAGGGGCGGCCCAGGAGCACCTGGCGGTCAAGCACCCGGCCCGCCATTTCCCG
>CAXTUO010000189.1:0-6874 GCA_964247175.1 uncultured Acetobacteraceae bacterium
GCCGTGGGCCGGGCTGCCCGCCCGCGCCTGGCCCGCGCCTTGGTGGCGGCCGCGGCGCGGGAGCTAGAAGAGGAGACGGGCCTGACCCTCGGCACGCCGCCCCGGCTCGATGCCGTCGATTACCTGTGCCGGGCGGTGACGCCGCCGGCAAGCGCGATGCGGTTCAACGCGCGCTTCCTGGTGGTGGACGCGGCGGCGACGCAGGGGACGCTCGGCGGGTCGGGCGAGCTGGAAGCCGTGCGGTTCTACCCGCTGGCCGAGGCCCTGGCGCTCGACCTGGCCCTGGTGACGCGGCAGGTGCTGGAGCGGCTGCAAGCCTGGCTGGCGCTGCCGGAAGCGCAGCGCCGGGCACAGCCCAGCACGGGCGTGTTCAAGGGGCGCCGCTGGTGGGAAGAGTGAGCAGCTCCGCATGGGCCTGGGACAGCCAGGCGTAGAACGGCCCGTCCGCGTCGAACGGGTCGTCATACCCGGCGCGGAGGCCGGGGCTGTCCCGATACAACCGGCGAACCTCCCGCGGAATCGCGTCGCCGTTGCTGAACGCGGCGTAATGCCAGTAGCCGTCCGGCACCGCCGCGGGCTGCCGCCGCGTGACCTGGCGGCGATACCAATGCCAGATTTCCAGCGTCTCGATGCTGTCGCCGGCGTAGCGGTCGAGCATGACATCGCCGACAGAGTTGATCTTGGTGAAGTGCATGAAGCGCAATGGGGCGTCGTTGGCCCGGATGCCGCCATCGCTGCCGATGGCCAGCCGCCGGGTGCTGAGGTTCCAGCTCGCGACGTTGCAGCCGGGGTCGCGCAGGATCGCCACGCCGTCGAACAGGCCGGGCACCAGGTCCACGTATTTCTGGTCGGTGAACAGCCCGGCGGCGGGGTCGTCGTAGCAGGCGCGCAGGAGCTGCGCCGCCCACCACTCGGCGAAGCTCCGCCCCGCCTCGTGGCTGCGCACGGCGATGAAGCCCAAGTTGAAGACGCCGAACCGCAAGGAGGCCAGTTCGTTGTCCCCCATGACCCGGGCGTTGCGGTTCGGGCTGGTCTGATGCGGGGTGAGGACGATGTCAGCATCGTCCAGCGCCGCCATCACGGAGTCGAGCGGATGGAACACGGCGATGTCGGGGTCGAGGTAAACCACCGCATCGTAGCCTGCGTCCATCAGGCGCAGCATGGCGCTGCCCTTCACGGCGGTGCAGGCTTCTACGATGTCATGCTTGAACAGCCAGGCCCGCACCCGCGGGATGCCAAGGTCATCGAGGCCCAGCACGGCGTCGAAACCCGCCAGCAGGTCCGCCGCGTCCGTCCCGGGCGGCGGCTCGTCCACCACCACGGCGCAAACGGCCCAATCCGGGTGCGCGGCGCGCAGCGTGGCCAGCAGGACACGCGCCCGGCCGAGGTAAGCGTAGGTGAAGCTGGTGAAGCAGCAGATCCGGCTCATGCCGCCGCGGGCGCGTCAGAAGGCGTGTCCGGAAGGGGCAGCGTGGCCGTCATGCCGCGGGACTCCAGCCGGCCCATGTCCGACCCCTGCTCCCCGCACAGGCGGACGTAGGCGATGGCGGCGCCGGAGGTGAAGAACTCCACGAGTGCGGCCGGATCGGGCACCACCAAGCCCCTGCCCCGGGCCAGCACCATGTCGGCCACGTTGCCGCTGCCGGGCAGGGTGACGACATCCGCGCCGGCGGCGATGGCCTCGTAGGCGACCAGGCAGAACGTCTCGGGCCAGGGCGACAAGACCAGCACGAGGTCAATCGACGCCGCGGCCAGCGCGTCCGTGGTGGCGCCGCGGACGTCGGCGCTCACCTTGGCCAGGACGGTCTCGATGCCAGGCAGCGGCGAGTCGGGCGGCAAGGCGGTGAAATGGAACAGCCGGTAGCCTCCGTGCCCGGCGAGCGCCCCGGCGACCTGCGCGAAGGCGGGCCAGCCCTTGTGCGGCGTGGCATAGCCGACGAAGCCGACGCGGACCGGGTTGTCGGGCGTGCCGCGCGGATTGGCGCCCAGCAGGCCGTAGCGGACCGCACCCGGGCGGACCCGGACATACTCATGCACCTGGGCGGACGCATGCGGCAGGCGCGCGGCGGCGTGCCAAACGGCCAGCGCCGCGTCCGAGGGCGCCACGACGTGGAACGGGACCGCGGCGAACAAGCGGGCGACCTGCGCCAGGTGCTCGTCCCGGTCCTCGCCATACACGCAGACCCGGCAGGCCATGCTGCCCGGCGGCGGGCCGCCGCAGAACGCCACGTCGTTGCGCAGCAGGTTGTAGCCGACGCACACGGCCTCGTAGTCGTTGACCCAGAACACCGCGGCGGCCGGGCCGAGCGCGGCATGGAGGGCGATCAAGGGGTCGATCTGGTGGCCGAGCAGGCAATGCACCACGAAGCGCCGCGCCGCGGGCATGACGGGCGCCAGCTCCGCCAGCACCCGCGCCAGGTCGGCATAGGTGGTCAGCCCGTGATACGCGCCGTCCATCGTGAGGTGGACCAGGGAGTTGCCCCCGGGCGGCGCCAGCATCAGCCGCGCCGCCGCCGGGGCGATGTGCAGGTAGGTTTCGTTCCGGGCATTGAACGCCGCCTGCTCGTCCGCAACCAGGATCTGCACGCCGCCCGTGGAATGGGTGTAGCGGTCGTGGCTGACCGACACGGTGAGCCCGGACGTGCTGGCCAGCCGGTCGGCGACGGCGGCACGGAGGACGTCCGGCGCTTGCGGGGGATCGTCCGGCGGCGTGCCGGCCCAGCGGGCGGTGGCGGGCATCGCCTGGGCCAGCACCGCGCGTTCGGCCTGCCGCCGGGGCGCGGGCTGGCGGCCCTCCGCCTTGCCGTGCGCCAGGTAATGCCAGAACGGGTTCACCTCGGCGTCCACCACGTCGGCGTTGCTGCGCACGTAGAACCCGGTGTCGAACCAGCTATTGGGGTTCCGCAGCTCGTCCGCGCCGTGCAGCAGGAAATGCTCGAACGGGTCCATGCCGGATTCCCGCACGTCCTCGTTGGCGTCCAGGTAATACGCCGCGTCGAACTTGGGGGCGATCAGCACCCGCGGCGTGAAGTCGGCGATGGCCGGCGCGGGCCGCGACGGGCCGCCTGCCGCCGCCGCATGGTCCCGCATGAGCGCCGCGAACCCCGGCCGCGTCGAACGGATGCCGCCATCCGCCAGGGTGCCGGGGGCGCTCATCGCCTCGCCGCGAATCGTGCCGTGCATCGTTCCGTTCGCCTCCGGCACGGTTCTGGCACACCGCGCCGCCGGACTCAAATAGGCTGGATCAGGCCGCCTTGCGGCTGGCGTCGGCGCCGAACAGGTAATCCACGTCGTCCTGCTCCAGGGCGGACAGGTCGGCGCCTTCCGTGAAGGCGATGCTGGCCAGCTCCGCCTTGCGCTCCTGCAACTCCAGGATGCGTTCCTCCACCGTGTCGGCGCCGATGAGCTTGTAAACGAACACGGACTTGGTTTGGCCGATGCGGTGGGCGCGGTCGGACGCCTGGTTCTCGACCGCCGGGTTCCACCAGGGGTCGTAGTGGATCACCGTGTCGGCGGCGGTGAGGTTCAGGCCGCGCCCGCCGGCCTTGAGGCTGATGAGGAACAGCGGCACCTCCCCCGCCTGGAAGGCGCGCACCGGCTCGGCACGGTCGCGGGTGTCGCCGCGCAGCTCGACAAAGGGGATGCCCGCTTCGGCCAGGCGCGGCTTGATCAGGTCGAGCATGGAGGTGAACTGCGAGAACAGCAGGATGCGGCGGCCCTCCGGGATCATCTCGGACACCATCTCCAGCAGGTCATCGAGCTTGCTGCTGCTCTCGACCGCCCGCGCGGAAGGCAGCTTCACCAGGCGCGGGTCGCAGCAGACCTGGCGCAGCTTCAGCAGCGCGTCCAGCACCACGATGCGGCTCTGCGCGAGGCTGCGCTCGGCCACCTGCTCGCGCACCCGCTCGTGCAGCGTGGCGCGGATGGCCTCGTATAGCTCGCGCTGGTCCGGCGCCAGGGTGATGCGGCGCAGGATGGTGTGCTTGGGCGGCAGCTCCGTCGCCACCTCGGACTTGGTGCGGCGCAGGATGAACGGGCGGATGCGGCGGACGAGCTGCATGCGCCGCGTGTCATCGCGCCGCTTCTCGATGGGCGTGCGGAACCGCTTGGTGAAGCCCTGGCGGTCGCCCAGCAGCCCCGGCATCAAGAAGGCGAACTGCGACCACAGCTCCTCGAGGTTGTTCTCGATGGGCGTGCCGGACAGGCACAGGCGGTGCCGGCTGTCCAGCATGCAGACGGCGCGGGTGGCCTTGGCCGCCGGGCTCTTGATCGCCTGCGCCTCGTCCAGCACCACGACGTGCCAGGGCAGCGCCTTCATCTCCATCACGTCGCGGGCGAGCAGCGTATAGGTGGTGATGACGACGTGGACGCCCTCAAGCGTTTGCCGGCGCTGGTGCCGGTCCAGGCCGTGCAGCACGGCCGTGGACAGATGCGGCGCGAACTTGCCGAGTTCCGCCGTCCAGTTGCTGATCAGGCTGGTCGGCACCACGATCAGCGCCGGGCGGTCGAGGCGCCCGGCGGCGTGCTCGAACACCAGATGCGCGATGGTCTGCGCGGTCTTGCCCAGGCCCATGTCGTCCGCGAGGAAGCCGCCGAGGCCATGGGCGCGCAAGTGCTGCAGCCAATCCAGGCCCTGCTTCTGGTACGGGCGCAGGTCGCCCTTGAAGGAGGCGGGCAGCACGACCGGCGGGATATCTGCCTGGTCGCGGAACTGGCCGACATAGGACTTGATGGTGGCCGCGTTCTCGAACCGCGTGGAAACGACGTCTTCCAGCTCCAGCACCGTCGCGGCCACGGTCTCCGGCAGCAGCAGCGGGCCGTCCGCGATGCGCCCGGCGGATTCGATCAGGTCGCCCATGACGGCCAGCAGGCGGCGTATCCGGTCGGCGGGCAGCTTCACCACGCGGCCGTCGTCCAAGGTGGTGATCAGCTCGTCGCCGACGACCTGCGCCGCGTCCAGGCCGCCCCGCTCCATCAAGCGGCTCAGGATCGGCAGCAGGGGCAGGCGCTCGCCGTCGATCTCGATGCCGAAGTCGAGCGAGAAGCGGCCCGGCCCGGCGTCCGCCACCTGCACGTCGTAGGTGCCCACCGCCTCCACCAAACGCGGGCCGAAGTTGCCGTCGATCATGTTGCGCCAGCCGAGCGCCTGCAGCTCGGGCAACCGCAGGGCGGTGAAGCGGTGCCACCGCTCGGCGGCGTCCGGGCCGACGAACACCAGCGCCCGGCGGCCCTTGGCGGACCGCCCCTCGGCAACGCGCATCTCCGTGAAGCTGTCCTGGCGCAGCATATCGAGGGCGGCCATCTCGGCCGCCGGGTCGCGGCGGACGAAGGAAGGGCCGGCCGCCGTGGCGACGCGGACGAACTGCCGCTCGTCGTCGGCCTCCGTCAGCACGCCGCCGTACTCGAAATCCAGCGTGAGCGCGTCGAGCAGTTGCGGGCGGCCGAAGGCGTCCGGGCAGTGCAGGCGGCGGAGGCGGATAACCGGCGTGATCTCCGCCTCGACGACGGCCGGCTCGCTGCTGCGCGGGGCCACCATCGCAGGCTCCGCGGCGCGCGGGCGGATCGGGGCAACCGTCGCTGCCTTGCGCCGCAGACGCACCCGGCCCACGGCGCCGGTGGCGCCATCGACGTACCAGGGGCCGAACTCGCTTTGCAGCACGGCGGACTTGGGCGGCAGCTTGGGGCGCAGGTGGGCGTCGAAGGTGCGGACCTCGCCGCTGACCAGGCGCTTGCCGGTCGCCGCCCAGCGGCCATGGCCTGAACTCACCAACTGCTGCAGCACGTCCGGGAGCATCCCGGCCTCGATGCCGGTCCGGGTCGAATGGCCGCCGCCGAGCAGGCGGGCCAAGGAGCGGACCGCGGCGCCGACGGACGGATCGGCCATGAGCTGCCGCGGAGTCGCCGCCTCGACCTGGTGCGTGACTTCCCTGATGAACAAGGTTGCCACCACCGCGGCGTGCGGGGCGTAGCCCGGCGACAGGTCGAACACCACGCGGCGCTTTTCGGGCGCAGCCAAGCGGTCCAACATGCTGGCGGGCGCGGCCCGGCGCAGCGCCGGGTAGCGCTCCAACGCCGCGAACGCCGTGCCGGCCAGATGCGCGCAGGCTGGAGCCTGGCAGGTGCAGCGGGCGTTGAACGCGACCTGCCCCCCTTCCTCGCGCGGCTCCAGCGTCGCAGTCTGCTGCTCGCCGCGGTCATCTACGATCCCGGTGACGACATCGCCGTCCAACGCGGCCTCCACGGCGCCGATCAGCAGGAGGCTGCGGCCCCGGGTCAGCGTGCGCGCGTCGAACGTGCGGCCGAGGTCGTCGGAGGAGAACCGCGTGGGCATCGGGACAGGGAATCCTTGGTGGCGGGCGAGATCAGCCCGGAAGTGTAACCGATCTCGCCGGGCTATGCGCGCCCTTTAAGCAAGCGCCGCGCGAACCTGCCCATGATAGTCCTGATCGGGCACCGGCCCCACCAGGGAGACCGTCGGGTTGCTCGCGACCATCATGCGCGCCGCGGCCTTCACGTCGTCGAGCGTCACGGCCTCGACCTTACGCATCGCGTCCTCGGGCGTCATGATCGTGCCATGCTCGAACAGGCTGCCGGCGATGCCGCGCGCCAGGCTGAACGGACGCTCCTTCGCCGTGGCCAGGCCGACCAGCAGCGAGTTCTTCGCCCGCGTCATGTCGGTTTCCGACACATGGGCCGTGGCCTTGTTGATCTCGCCGCAGGCGACGGTCAGCAGCTCGTCCACGTGCTTCGCCGTGGTGCCGGCGAACATCACCATCTCGCCGTGGTCCACGCCGTGGTCGGAGTAGGCGCTCACCGAGTACACCAGGCCGCGCTTTTCCCGTACTTCCTGAAACAGCGGCGAGGACATGCCGCC
>CAXTUO010000190.1:0-6873 GCA_964247175.1 uncultured Acetobacteraceae bacterium
AGTCGGCGATGCACTCGCCGTCCTCCTTGGGCTGCCGGGGCAGGGCGAAGCGGCACAGCTCGGTCTGCCCGTCCTCCTCGAACACGATGAGGTCGTTGCCCTGGCCGGCGGCCTTCCAGTAGCCGTAGATCGCCTGCGGACGCAGGATGTTGTCCGCCTCGCAGATTGCCAGCATCCGGCGCATCACCGGGCGCAGCTCCTGCTTGGCCCAGCCCAGGAAATTCTCCAGCGTCTTGCCCTGCTTCCGGAATCCCCATTGGAACTGGTAGAGCGACCGCTCGTTGAGGAACGGGATCACCGCCTTGGGCGCCGCCTCGATGGTCCGCGCGCCCCAGAACGGCGGCGTGGGCGGCGGCACGTCTGCCGTCAGCCGGCGCCGGCGCGCCTGCACCGCGGCCACATCCACCGGGCGGAAAGCGCGTTGGTCGGCCTGGCCCAGCGTGCGCTGCGTGTTGCGCGCCTTGCCGGACCGCTTGGCCTGCACGGCTGCCAGGTAGTCGTCGAAGCCGTTGCCGGTCACCTTGTCCATCAGGTTCAGCCCGTCGAACGCATCCCGCGCATAGGCCACGCGCCCGGAGGCATAGGCCCGCACGCAATCATCCTCCACGTAGTTGCGGGTCAGCGCGGCGCCGCCCAGCATGACGGGGATCTCCAGCCCCTGCCGCCCCATCTCCTCCAGGTTTTCGCGCATCACAACCGTGCTTTTGACCAGCAGCCCCGACATGCCGATGGCGTGGGCCTGGTGCTGCTTCGCGGCGGCGACCATGTCGGCGAGCGGCACCTTGATGCCAAGGTTCACCACCCGGTAGCCGTTGTTGGTCAGGATGATGTCAACCAGGTTCTTGCCGATGTCGTGCACGTCCCCCTTCACGGTGGCCAGCACGATGGTGCCCTTCTCCTGTCCTGCGACCCGCTCCATGTGCGGCTCCAGGTGGGCGACCGCGGCCTTCATGGTTTCCGCCGATTGCAGCACGAACGGCAACTGCATCTTGCCTGCGCCAAACAGCTCGCCCACCACCTTCATGCCGTCGAGCAGCACGTTGTTGATGATGTCGAGCGGCGGCTGGGTCCGCATCGCCTCGTCCAGCTCCTCCGCCAGGCCCTTGCGGTCGCCATCGACGATGCGGTCGCGGAGCCGGCCCTCGACGGTATCGGCCCGGACCTTCTTCGCCACGTCCGCCAGCTTGCGGTCGGCGAACAGCTCCAGCAACCGTTGCAACGGGTCGTAACCCTCCCGCCGACGGTCGAACAGCAGGTCCTCGGCGACTTGCACTTCCTCGGGAGCAAGAAGGTGCAAAGGCCTGATCTTGCTCACATGCACAATGGCGCCCGTCATGCCGGCACGCACGGCGTGGTCGAGGAACACCGAGTTCAGCACGGCGCGCGCCGCCGGGTTGAGGCCGAAGCTGATGTTCGACAGGCCCAGGATGATCTGGATGTCGGGAAAGGCGTCCCGGATCAGCTTGATCCCTTCCAGCGTCCATTGCCCGAGCTTGCGGTCATCCTCGTTGCCGGTGGCGACGGTGAAGGTGAGGGGGTCGATCAGCAGGTCCGATTGCGGCAGGCCGTGCTTGCCGCAGGCGAACTCAACGAGCCGCCGGGCAATGGCGAGCTTGGCTTCCGGCGTCTTGGCCATGCCGGTCTCGTCGATGGTCAGCGCGATGACCGCGGCGCCGAACTTCTTCGCCAGCACCATCCGGTCATGCGCCGCCTGCTCGCCGTCCTCGAAGTTGATCGAGTTGATGATCGGCTTGCCGCCGTGCAGCCGGAGTGCCGCCTCCAGCACGGGCGCCTCCGTGCTGTCGATCACCAGCGGGGAGTTCACGCTGCTGGTGAACCGGGTGATCACCTCGTTCATCTCGGCCACCTCGTCACGGCCGACGAAGGCGGTGCACACGTCCAGGCTGTTGGACCCTTCCGCCACCTGCTCCCGACCGACAGAAACGCAGCCGTCCCAATCCCCTTTCTCCTGCAATTCCCGCCACTTCTTCGACCCGTTGGCGTTGCAGCGTTCGCCGATGGAAAAGTAGCTGTTCTCCTGGCGCAGCGCCGTTTGGCTGTACAGGCTGGCGACGCTCGGCACCCACACCGGCTTGCGCGCGACCGGCGCCGGGCGGTTCCCTTCGCCCCGGCGGCGCAGCATGGCATCCAGCGCCTGGATGTGCGGCACATCCGTGCCGCAGCAGCCGCCGATCAGGTTCAGCCCGTCCTCCTGGATGAACCGCTCCATCCAGCTCGCCATCTGCCCGGGATCGAGCGGGTAGCGCGTCCGCCCATCGACCAATTCCGGCAAGCCGGCGTTGGGCTGCACCGACAATAGGCCGGGCCAGTTGGCAGCGAGCCAGCGCACGTGCTCCGACATTTCCTGCGGCCCCGTCGCGCAGTTCAGCCCGATCAGCGGCACGTCGAGCGCGTGCACCACCGTGGCCGCCGCGGCGATGTCGGGACCGACCAGCAGCGTGCCGGTGGTTTCAACCGTCACCTGCACGAAGATCGGCGTGTCCGTGCCGGCCTCCGCGCGGGCGATCTTGGCGCCGTTCACCGCTGCCTTGATCTGCAGCGTGTCCTGGCAGGTCTCGATCAGGATCGCATCGACCCCGCCGGCGATCAGGCCGCGCGACTGCTCGGCAAGCGCCGCTTCCAGCGGGTCGTAGGCGATGTTGCCGAGCGATGGCAGCTTGGTGCCCGGCCCGATGCTGCCGACCACCCAGCGGTGCCGCCCGTCCGCAAAGCCCTCCGCCGCTTCCCGCGCCAGTTCCGCCGCGGTCCTGTTGATCTCGCGCGCCCGCTCGCCCAGGCCGAACTCGGCCAGCGTGACCGGCGAGCCGCCGAAGGTGTTGGTTTCCACCATGTCGGCACCGGCCTCGAAGTAGCCGCGGTGGATGTCGCGCACCAGGTCCGGGCGGGACAGGTTCAGCACCTCCGTGCAGTTCTCCTGGTTCCAGTAGTCGCGCTCGACGTCGAGCGGCAGCGCCTGCACGCGGCTGCCCATGCCGCCGTCGCAAAGCAGCACCCGGTCACGCAGCGCGTCGAGCAAATGGGGTCGGGTCATCAGGCGTCCTCGGAAACAGTGTGGTGGGCACGTTCGGCCACGTATGCGTCTGCGGTGGGCGCCGGCATGACGCCGGACCAGAGCCGTACTTCCAAAGGACCCGGCACCGACAACGGGACGGCCGCCCGCAGGCCCACCCGGTCGAACGCCGCCTGCATGGCCGCGTCGGTGAAGCCGGGCCAGCGATGCGCCAGGCGCTCCGTCAGGTCATGGCGGCCGTGCTTGGCCAGGTCCACCACGACCAGCCGGCCACCCGGCGCCAGCACGCGCGCTGCCTCGGCCAGGGCGGCGTCCGGGTCCTCAGCGTAGTGCAGCACCATTTGCAGCAGCACGACATCGTAGCCGCCGGACAGCGGGAGGCGGTACATGTCCGCCTGGCGGACGGCGCAATGCGCCAGCGCGGCCTTGGCAAGCCGTGCCCGCGCCAGCGCCAGCATCGCCCGGCTGGCGTCCACGCCCAGCCCGGCCGAAATCCGTGGCGCCAACAGCTCGAGCATCCGCCCGGTCCCGGTGCCGATGTCCAGCATCCGGCCGAGCCGCGGGCCGGGCAGCAGCCGCAGCACCGCCGCCTCCACGTCCGTGGCCGGCAGGTCCAGGGCCCGCATCTCATCCCAATCCGCGCCTTTGTGCTGGAAGCTTTCGGAGGCGATGCGCGCCCGTTCCGCCAGCACGCGGGCGGCGCCCCGGCGGTCGGCGGCCAGCACCGGGTCGTCTTCCGGCAAGCGGGCCAGCACATCCCGGATCAGCCCGGCATCAGGCGGCAGCCCGAACCACACGTTGGCCCCCTCCCGCACCCGCGCCAGCAACCCGGCGTCGCAGAGCAGCTTAAGGTGGCGGGACAGCCGGGGCTGGCTTTGGCCGAGGATCTCGGTGAAATCCATCACGCAAAACGCGCCACGCGCCGTCAGGGCAAGAAGCCGCAGCCGAGTCGGCTCGGCTGCGGCGCGCAACGCAGTTAGAAGGGCGTCCATCGCTTGACCTTAATATAAAGACATCCTTATGTCCATGCTATGGCGCTGATGTTCGATGCCCGCGTCCCCGTCGTGTTCGGCAGTAGTCGGCATGCCCAAGAGGGCGATGCCGTGCTGGCTGGTTTGCTGGACGGCGCGCCTGGACACGATGCCGGATGCGCGTGCTGCGTGGCGCGTACCCCGGCGGCAAAGGCGTTGGGCGATCTGTTCATGCGGCGGGCGCGGGGAGAGGTGGCCTTCTTCCGCCGGGTCATGGTCGAAGGGCAGGCCGCGGAGGCCGCGGTCAGGGCCGCCCTGCAATCAGACCCGGTGGCGGCGGCGCGGTTCCGCCTCGCTTAGGCCGGGATGTCCGCGTCGCCGCGGCCGAGCGCGCGCTGCATATAAACGGTGTCCACCCAGCGCCCGAACTTGAAGCCCGATGCCCGCAGCAGCCCGGCACGCCCGAAGCCCAGCGAAGCGTGCACCCCGATGGAGCCGACGTTTTCCGAGTCGCCGATCACCGCGATCATCTGCCGGAAGCCCGCCGCAGTCGCGTCGGCGAGCAGCTGCTGCACCAAAGCCTTGCCGACCCCCTGGCCGCGCACGTCCTCGCGCACGTAGATGCTGTCCTCGGCGGTGTAGCGGTAAGCCGACCGGTCCCGCATTTGCGTGAAGTAAGCGTAGCCGAGAACGCCCGTCGCGTCGGCCGCGACCAGGAACGACCAGCCGTGGCCGACGATGCCCTCATAACGGCCCTGCATCTCCTCGACGGCAGGCGGCACCTCCTCGAACGTGCCGGCGCCGTGCAGCACGTGGTGGGCGTAAATGGCCTGGATCTCGGGGATGTCGGCGGGCGTGGCGGGGCGGATGTGCATTATTTCGTATTAGCGGGCTATGGCACGGCGGGCCAGCCGCAGTTTAACAAAGTTTAAACCCGGAAAAACTTATTATGACGGCGCAAGGGAGGTGCCATCGCATCATTTCTTCCCAATTCCTGGCAGCTGTGTGCTAAGCGGTGCGCGTCCAGCAGGCGGCCTGCCGCTTGTGGGCGCGTGTGAGACAAGGAATTTTTTGTGGATCAACTCGCCTCGACCGCTCCCAACAACGATGCGCCCTCGCTGATCAATGCCGGAACGATCGGTGGCGATCGGCCCGGCGCCGGCCCGCAGACCCGCCTGATGGCGGTAATCGCCGTCGCGCGCCACCACGGGCTTGACCTGCATCTCGAAGATTTCCGCCCGGCCCTGAACGAGACGGCGCCGTCACCGGCCTCATTGGTGGCGTGGGCGCGTGACCAAGGGCTGTCGGCGAAGGCCGAGCGCGTGCGCTGGAAACAGTTGTTCAAGCTGCAGGGCAGCGAGCGGCCGGCGTCGCCCGTGGTGCTGCTGCTCAAGGATGGCGGCGCCGGTCTGCTGGTCGGCAGCGACGCCAGCCGCAACGTGATCTGGATCAGGGACCCCGCCGCGTCGTCGAGCGATCCCGCGATCCCGGTGGATGAGCTGCGGCTATCCCAGGCCTGGAGCGGCGAGGTCCTGCTGATCCGCCGTCTGCGCGGGGAAGCGGAGGAGGACCAGCGCTTTTCGCTGTCCTGGCTCATGGGCCTGGTGGCCAAGGAGAAGCGTTCGCTGCGCGACGTCAGCATCGCTTCCATCACGCTAAGCGCGCTGACCATCATTCCGCCGTTGCTGGTGATGACGGTGGTGGATCGCGTGGTGACGCATCACAGCCTGTCCACGCTGGTGCTGCTCAGCTCCATCCTGCTCATCACGACGATGTACGAGACGCTGCTCGGCTATGCCCGGCGCGAGCTGGTGCAGGTCGTCTCGACCCGGGTTGACGCCCGCTTGCACCTGCACGTGTTCAACCGGCTGCTCGGCCTGCCGCTCGACTACTTCGAGAAGAATCCAGCCGGGCAGATCAACTACCGCCTGATGCAGGTCTGGAAGATCCGCGAGTTCCTGACCGGCAAGCTGATGGGCACGTTCCTCGACATGTTCACCCTGGTGTTCCTGTTGCCCCTGCTGTTCTGGATGCAGGCGGCGCTTGCCTCGATCGTCCTGGTCTGCGCCATCATCGTCGCGCTCGTCATCATGGCGTTCCTGCCTGCGCTGCGGAAGGTGATCGGCAAGCTGACGGCGGCCGAGTCCGAGAAAGCCAGCACGATGGTGGAAACGGTGCACGGCATCCGCACCGTGAAGTCGCTGGCGCTTGAGCCGCAGCGCCGGTCCGAGTGGGACGAGCGCACCGCGAAGGCCGGAAAGCTGAAGCTGCAAGCCGGCCGCCTCGCCAACTGGCCGCAGACGATCATCAACCCGATCGAGTCGTTCATCCAACGCGGCGTCATCATGATCGGCGCCTACATCGCCATGCAGGACACCACCGGCATCGCGGTGGGTGGGCTTGTCGCGTTCATGATGCTGGGCAGCCGGGTCACGCAGCCGCTCGTCGGGTTGGCGCGCCTGGTCGAGGACTTCGAGGATGTGCGCGCCTCCATCGGCCAGGTCGCGACGGTGCTGAACAACCCCAACGAGACCGCGGCGATGCAGGGCGGCCTGCGCCCGAAGTTCAAGGGCGACGTCACGTTCGAGGGTCTGACCTTTACCTACCCCGGGTCGAAGCTGCCGGCGCTGGACAAGGTCAGCTTCGAAGTCCCGGCAGGCACCATGCTGGGTGTCGTCGGGCGCAGCGGATCGGGCAAGAGCACGATCACCCGGCTGCTGCAGGGCATCAACCGCGAGTACAGCGGCTTCCTCAAGATCGACGGCGTCGAGTTGCGGGAGATCAACCTGACGCACCTGCGCCGGAGCTTCGGCGTCGTGCTGCAGGACAACTTCCTGTTCCGCGGCACGGTGCGGGACAACATCACCGCGG
>CAXTUO010000191.1:0-6846 GCA_964247175.1 uncultured Acetobacteraceae bacterium
TCTTTTCCATGAAGGCCCGGACGCCTTCGGCACCGTCCGGCGTGCGCCCGGCCTCACGCTGCAAGCCGCGTTCAAGGTCGAGCTGTTCGTCCAGCGTGTCCGCAGCCGACGCCGCGAGGGCGCGCCTGGTCAGCGCAAGGCCCTGCGTCGGCTGGGTGGCGAGGTGCTGCGCCAGGGTGCCGTGCATCCCGTCGTTGAAAGCGTTGAGCCGGTCGGGGCGGTTCAGGACGATCTTGCGCCAAGCGCCGCGGTGTTCGGATCGTATGGACGGCACCAGACGCTTTCCCCTTGTTCCGCGCGGACCTTTGCGGCTCGCGTCCCCCTGAAAAACCGCTTGCATTGGCTTGCCAGCCGGTCAACTCAATGTCGGCAATCGCGGCGTGTCAACGACAAAGCAGGCCGTGCCCGACGCCGGACCAGCGTCGGGAGCGGGGCGGCGCTGGGTACGGTTCCTGGGCATGTTTCAGAAAAGGGGAGTTCACCGACGCGAAACCGGTCGCGCAGTTCAATGAAGAGATTGGATAGCCAGTGCCCATGGACGACGTAAAGGACTACTCGCGCTACACGCGGCTGCAGTTCGACCGCCCGCACCCCAGGGTGCTGCGCGTAACGATGAGCAACGGGCCGATGAACGCGGCGGACGACCGGCTGCACCGGGAACTCGGCGAGGTGTGGCGGCAGATCGACGCCGACCGCAGCGTGAACGCTGCCATCCTGACGGGATCGGGCGGCAACTTCTCGGCAGGCGGCGACTTCGCGCTCATCAAGGACATGATCGCCGACTTCGAAACGCGCGCCCGCGTTTGGAAGGAAGCGCGGGACCTCGTTTACAACGTGGTCAACTGTTCCAAGCCGATCGTCAGCGCCATGCGCGGCGCCGCGGTGGGGGCAGGCCTTGTCGCCGGCTTGCTGGCGGACATCTCCATCGCCACCCGGGATTGCCGCATCATCGACGGGCATACGCGGTTGGGCGTCGCCGCCGGGGACCACGCGGCGATCATCTGGCCCCTGCTCTGCGGCATGGCCAAGGCCAAGTACTACCTGCTGCTGTGCGAGCCGATGCGGGGCGAGGACGCCGAGCGCATCGGTCTGGTGAGCCTGGCCGTGGATGGCGGCGAGCTTGACCGCAAGGCCGTGGAAGTCGCGACACGCCTGGCCGAGGGTGCGCAGAGCGCCATCCGCTGGACCAAGTACGCGCTCAACAACTGGCTGCGCCAGATGGGGCCGACCTTTGATGCGTCGCTCGCCTTGGAGTTCATGGGCTTCAGCGGCCCAGAGGTTCGGGAAGGATTGGCCTCGCACCTCGAAAAGCGCCGCCCGACGTTTCCGCCCGACGCTCCGCTTTGAGGCCGGGCGTGGGATTTGCCGGACACAGGCAGGCGCGCGAAACATGATGGACGCCCGGCGGCCGGCCGCCTGCAAGCACGCGACGACGCCCGCCCGCCCCGCATGATCTGGAACGGCTCCGGTGACAAGGCGCGCCCTGGCCGGCCAGCATCGGGTGTTTCGCCCAGCTTGCCAGGGCGCCGGAGACTTGCCGGGCTTTGAACGCGGGGGCGCTGGTCAACCACGGCCGGCGCCGGCGGGCAGGCTTGCCGGCCGCGCCCTGCCGCCTGGGACACGCCCCCAGGTCTGCTCCACCCTCACAGGCGCTTCGTCGCCCGGTCCCGGCACCGGAATGACGCTTGGGTGGGGGTAAGCCTGCTGGCGCCGCACATGCGCTATCCCGACCATCAGCATGCCCCGGAGGAGGCCTGTCTCGCGCTGTCCCCGGGCGAGTTCCGCCAAGCAGATGGACGCTGGTTCGAACCGGGCGTGGGGGCACGTTCTTCAACAAGCCAGGCATCGTCCATGCGATGCGCTCCGGCCCGGCGCCGTTGTCCGCAGCCTGGTGCCTGTGCCCCAGCGAGGCCCCTTGATGGTCCCGGGTCCTCGGCGGTGCGGAGCCGGCCGACCTCGTCCGGAGCTTCGTCGGCGACCGCGGCACCACGGCGGCGGAGGCCAGGACCGGCACCATGGCATCGGGCTTGCTAGGCCCCGGGCTTGCAAGACAGCCCCCGCGGCAGCGACAGTGTCCAGCCGGCTGTTCGCGGTGCGGCTGGCACGGGCTTGCAGATAGCTGCAGATTTGGGAGGAATGCGATGAGATCGTTGCTGTTGGCGGCAGGTGCCGCGGTCGGCTTTCTGGGTTGGGCAGGGGCGGCCTCCGCCGCGGGGTGCGGCGACGTCACCATCGCCAGCATGAACTGGCAGTCCGCCGAGGTGCTGGCGAACGTTGACAAGTTCATCCTGAACAAGGGCTTCGGCTGCAACGCCGACATCACCACCGGCGACACGGTGCCGACCATCACGTCCATGGTCGAGAAGGGCCAGCCCGATGTCGCCCCTGAAGGCTGGGTTGACCTGCTGCCCGAGGTCGCCAACCGCGGCCTCAGCGAGGGCAAGATCGTCAAGGGCGCCACCGCCCTGACCGACGGCGGCATCCAGGGCTGGTGGATCCCCCAGTACATCGCCGACGCCCATCCGGACATCAAGACGATCGGGGACCTGCTGAAGCATCCCGAACTCTTCCCGGCGCCTGAGGACCCGAGCAAGGGCGCCTTGATGAACGGTCCCCAGGGCTGGGGCGGCACGGTGGTCACCACCCAGCTCTACAAGGCGTTCGACGGCGACAAGCACAACTTCACCCTCGTTGACACGGGGTCGGCGGCCGGGCTCGACGGCTCCATCGCCAAGGCCTACGAGCGCAAGCGGGGCTGGGCCGGCTACTACTGGTCGCCGACGTCGCTCCTTGGCAAATACAAGATGGTGAAGCTCGACGCGGGCGTGCCCGAGAACATGGCCGAGTGGAAGCGCTGCGAAACGGTGGCCGACTGCCCCGATCCCAAGCCCAATGCCTGGCCGGTTGACCACGTTTATACCCTGATGAGCAAGAAGTTCGCGGATCGCGCCGGTCCCGACGTCGTCGGCTACCTCAACACCCGGGCGTGGTCGAACGACACCGTGCAGAAGCTCATGGCCTGGATGACGGACAACCAGGCCACCGGCGAGGACGGGGCCAAGCACTTCCTGAAGGAGAACGAGGCGATCTGGACCAAGTGGGTGGCTCCCCCGGTCGCGCAGAAGGTGAAGGCGGCGCTTTAAACGGTTTAATCCGGGGGCGCCTGCGCGGCCCCGGCCCTCTTTCATCGGCGGGGAGGCTGATGCCTGGTCCCGCATTCCGGAAAGGACGGACATGAGCTGGCTGACAACCTTCCCCCACATGGACGATGCGTCGCTGACCGCCCTCAAGAAAACCATCGACGAAGGGTTCAGGGGTTTCACGCGCGCCTACGGCGACGGCATCGGAACCTTCTTCGAGCCGCTGCAATACTTTCTGATCCAGGCGGAGAAGATCATGATGGGCACGCCGTGGCCGGTCGTGCTCGTCGCCGTCGCCGCGATCGCGTGGTTCGCCAGCCGCAGCCTGCCGATCGTCCTCGGAAGCGTGGTCACGCTGCTGCTGATCGGCTACTTCGGCATGTGGGAGGACACGATGCGCACGATCTCCATGATCGTCGTCTGCACCATCCTCGCGATCATCATCGGCATCCCGATCGGCATCGCCATGGCCCGGTCGCGCCACGTCGAGAACGCCGTCAGGCCGGTCCTCGACGTGATGCAGACGATGCCGAGCTTCGTTTACCTCATCCCCGTGGTCATGCTGCTGGGGATCGGCAAGGTGCCCGGCCTCATCGCCGTGGTGATCTACGCCATCCCTCCCATCATCCGCCTGACGAGCCTGGGGATCAAGCTCGTCGATCCGGACGTGCTCGAGGCGGCGGACGCCTTTGGCTCCTCCAACATGCAGAAGCTGCGCAACGTGCAGCTGCCGCTCGCGATCCCGACCATCATGGCCGGGGTCAACCAGACGATCATGGCGGCCCTGTCGATGGTGGTGATCGCGTCCATGATCGGGGTGCAGGGCCTCGGCCAGCCGGTGCTGAAGGCCATCGCCAACCAGTACTTCACGCTGGGCGTCTTCAACGGGCTCGCCATCGTGGGCATCGCCATCGTCTTTGACCGCGTGAGCCAGGCGTTCGGCCGCCGCCTGCAGAAGCACAGGGAGGTCGTCCATGGCTGATCCAACCAAAGGGCACGGCATCGAGATCAAGCACCTTTACAAGATTTTCGGCCGGAACGCCTCCACCCACCTCAAGGCGGTCCAGGGCGGCATGTCGAAGGCCGAGCTGATGCGCGGGCACGCGCACGTGCTCGGGCTGCGGGACATCAACATCAGCATGCCCGACGGGTCCATCCAGGTCATCATGGGCCTGTCGGGCTCGGGCAAGTCGACCCTGATCCGCCACATCAACCGCTTGATTGACCCGACGGCCGGCGAGGTCCTGATCGGCGGCGTCGATGTCGTGAGGATGAGCCGCGCGGACCTGCAGCAGTTCCGGCGGCACCAGACCGCGATGGTGTTCCAGAAGTTCGCGCTGCTGCCGCACCGCACGGTGCTCGAGAACACCGTCTATGGGCTGGAGATCCAGGGCCTGCCGCGCAGGCAGCAGCTCGACCATGCCATGCGCTGGATCGAGCGGGTGGGCCTCGGCGGCTTCCAGGACCGCTACCCGAACCAGTTGTCGGGCGGCATGCAGCAGCGCGTCGGCCTGGCCCGCGCCCTGACCAACAACGCCTCGATCCTGCTCATGGACGAGGCCTACTCGGCGCTCGATCCCCTGATCCGGATGGACATGCAGACGGTGCTCCTCGACCTGCAGAAGGAGATCAAGAAGACGGTCGTGTTCATCACGCATGACCTGGACGAGGCGCTCCGGCTGGGCGACCAGATCGCGATCCTGCGGGATGGCGAGGTCATCCAGCAGGGCACGAGCCAGGACATCGTGCTGCACCCGGCGGACGAGTACATCGCGAACTTCGTCAAGGAGGTGAACAGGGGGCGCGTGATCCGTGTGGACGCCGTCATGTCGCCGTGCCGCCCCGGCGATCGGACGGCGCGGGGCGCCGCGATCCCCTCTGGCGCCACGATCGAGGACGGGCTGCGCGCGGTCGCCCATGCCCCGGAAGCCGACCTGGCCGTGGTCGCGCCGACGGGGGAGCCGATCGGCAGCGTCAACCTCCGCCAGCTCGCCGGCGCGTTGGTCAGCCCCGGAGCGCGTCCGGTGCAGGTCCATGCACCGGTCGCGGTCTAGCCTTTGTTGTCAAGGATGCGCCATGACGGCGCCTGACGCGGTTGGGTTGTTTGGCGTCGTGCTTTACGTGGCCGCCTACGCCGGCTTGCAACTTGGCAAGTTAGGATTGGCAGACGTGCGCTATACCATCTTGAACGCCGTAGGCGGGCTGGCCGTGATCTTCTCGCTTATGTGGAGCTTCAATCTTGCAGCATTCGTCACGCAGGTTCTGTGGCTGGTATTCACGGTCATAGGATACCTGCGGACGCAGAAAACCTGACCACCAAGCCCGTTCGCGTCAGACAGGCAGGAGCCTGCCCATGGTGGCTGGGTTTGGCAACTGCCGTACCGCCTTGGCAAAAGGGGCTGAACCCCGACGCCTTCTTTGACACCCACTACTACCTATCGCACAATGCAGACGTGGCGGCGGCGCACATCAACCCGCTGCTGCATTATGAGCGGTACGGCTGGCATGAAGGGCGAGACCCCTCGTCGCAGTTCAGCACGAACAAATACCTGGCCGCCTACCCGGACGTCAAAGCGGCCAAGCTCGATCCGCTGCTGCATTACGTCCAATACGGTCAGGCTGAAGGGCGCACGGCATTCGCGCCTGGGTAACAAAGAAGCGAAAGCCTTCCATGGTTGGTTCCGCGTGCGGCCGCCGGCCGCAGCGGGATGGCCAAAGCTGGCGCCCAGCCACGGCCCGGTGGACGGGCCCGCCGTTGTGGGCGCCGCCCGCCGTCGCCAGGGGGATCGGGCGGCGACGATCAGAGGGGCGCATCAACATCGCGGACAGCGCACTTCGGGTCAACGTTTGGGGTTCAGCGCATATGCGTGTATGTAATCGACTTGTAAGTTTTGCGGGAAAGGTGTCGTGGATGAGGGAGTTCCTGTCCAGCCGCCGCCGCCTACTGCCAAGTTCATGATGATATACATGGGTGTATGTTGGCTGTGCTGGGTTGGAAGGTGGCATACGACGCGGTCATCGAAGTACCAGGTCAGATCGGTCTCTGTCCACAGGAGACCATACTTATGGAAATCCTGCGTCATATTCGGCACTGTCGGATAGCAATGTTTTTGCACGTCGTGGCCGTTGACAGCATCATGCTCAGTGGTCAGTAGAGTTGTCGCATGCTGTCCGACCATTTCTGCGATATCAAGCTCAGGCGGCCATTCCTTGTTTGCAGCAACTAACCAGAACGTAGGCCAGACACCTTCGCCGTCTGGCATTTTCATTCTTGCCTCGAAATACCCATAGGTCTGCGAGAATGACATCTGCGTGGTAATCACGCCGGATGTGTATGGCAGGCCTTGTCCCGCGTTCTTTGCGGCCTGGATGGTGAGGATGCCATTGGCCAGGGTGAATGGGTCAACGGTCGTGATGGGACGGTGCACATCCTGGGTGTCGATATAGAACGCCAGTTCTTTGTTGATGGTCGTCGCGGCTCCCCAGTGGTAAGCGGTCCGCCACTTTCCTGGGTCTATCGACTTGCCATCGAACTCCTCGTGAAACGTCATCACGTAACCCGACTTGCCGGGATCATCGGCCTTGAACGATACCTCAGGCGGTTCCTGTTTGGCTGCCACGAGTAGAACAGCCATGCTCACGTAAGATATAAGCTTCAAAGACATCCTCCCCTTTGCCCCGGTGTGTTCGCGCTCGTTCGCACTAG
>CAXTUO010000192.1:0-6843 GCA_964247175.1 uncultured Acetobacteraceae bacterium
CGCGGAACGCTGGGTCCGTGGGCCGGCCGCCGTGCTGCTGATCCGAACCCACATCCCCTTCCTGCACCAGAGCGAAGGGGTGACCTGGCAGGCCGTGGGCCTGCCTTGCGCGCAGGCGGCGCGGCCCGAGGCCGACCAGGTGCTGATTGTCAACGCGGGACTGCTGGACGGGCCGGCGGCTGCGCCCGATGCGCCGGGCGCCGTGTTCGCCGCGGCCGGGGGCGGGCCGCCGCCGCTCGTGCCCGGCATGGCGTCGATGCTGGCCGGCGTTTCCGTCGCGGTGCTGCCATTGGGCAGGGTGTCGGCTGCGCTCGACCGGCCGCATTCGCCCGAGGAGCAGCAAGCGGCCACCGCGGCCATCACGAACCGTTCAAGCCTATTGCGGTGAACTCAGGCCTGCCCATTGGTTTGTGTGTCGAGGCGCGTCCGACTGCTGCGAGCTGGAACTTGCAGAATCACATAGAATAGTCGGATTTCCGGAGCGTCATGCAACCGGAGAGCGAAACCGGGCTGTGCCGCGCGGCCCGTCGATTTGCTTTGCGTCATGTTGTTATTACGAAATAGTCGGATCGGGTTTATTGATGGTCAGGTTGCATCATTGACGTCCCAACCTGGACTGGATGCGTCGAGCGGCTGCGACGCACGACATGATATGGACTGACGCCGGATGACATTCAGGCCCGAACAGTTTCACCGCGTGCTCTCACGAATCAGGCCGACGGCAAAGCCTCGTGGGACGGTCCTGCCGAGCACGCGCGCGCTGCTGATCTCCTTTCCATTGCTGGTTATCGTGCTGTTTACGCCGCTGCACCAGGTCGTGGGCGCGTTGGTTGCATTGCGTGGCGCCTGGGCGGCGGTGCTGGCGGCGGTCGTCCTTTACGGCGCGGCCCACGTCCTCCGCGCGGCGCGGCTGGCCTTGCTGGCGGCGCCCGCGCTCAACATGCATGTCCGGACCGTGGTGCTCCTACACTTCCATACGGCGCCCGTGTCCTTCATCGTGCCGTTCAAGCTCGGCGAGCTCTACCGTTGGCAGCAACTGGCTTGGCTGTCCCGGAACCCGGGCGGCTCGCTGCTGATCGTGCTGCTGGACCGGATGCTGGACGCGATGGTCCTGCTGGTGGCGCTGGCGGTGGTCGCGGGCTTCGCCGGGCGGCTGGCGCCCGGCACGGTGCTGATTGCGGGCCTTCTCACCCTGGCGACGGTGCTCGGCCTGTTCGTCGTGCTCGTGGCGCCTGGCTGTTTCCGTGCGCTGCAGGCTTACATCCTGCAGAACCATTCGGCCCCGCGCGCCCGCAAGCTGCTCCCCCTCGTCGATGCCTCACGGCTGGCGGTCAGCAGTGCGCGGGAGCGCCTGCGAGCCAACGCCATGGTGCTGTTGTTCCTGTCTGCCGTGATCTGGGTGATCGAGAGCGGCATGCTCGTGCTGCTGGCGCAGCAGGTGAGCGGCACCGGCTCCTTCCTGCCCACGCTGTTCGCCCGAACGCTGTTTCCGCAAGCCACGGGCGGAACGGCGCCGCAGGTCGCCGGCCTGTACGTGTTCGCCTGCCTGTTCACCCTGCTGCCGCTCTGGGCCGGCGCCACCGCCTTGTACCTCGCGCGCATCCGCGCCCCGCTGCGCAGCGTTCCCGTATTCACGCCGTCCTTCTCAGCCCGGCGGACCCGGCGGCTGCACCTGCGCGTGACGGCCAAGACGCTATGAACCATTCCGTCACTGTCATCTACGATGACCGGCGCACGCCGCCTTCCGACATCAACGCCATCATCGGCGCGACCCGGTTCTCCGGCATCCTCCGCAAGCGCCTGTCCCTGGGAGAGGAGGTCAGGCGTTCCTGCCTGGAAGGCGGCGCCACGGACCTGTTCCACCTGGTCGATGAGCGCGACGCCCACCACCTCGCCGAGCTGATCGAGGACAGCCAGCCGAGCCACACCTTCCTGCGCCTGCCGTCCTTCCTGATGCCGACCCGGCCCGGCGGCCTGCCCGCAGCCATCGACAAGGGCCGCTTCATCCTGCAATCCATGCTGCTCGCCCCGGTGTTCGACGACGACGCCGCAGCGCTCCTGACGGCGCCCGACGCCATCGCCCTGCTCCGTGCCCGCGGCCCGGCCAACCTCCGCGAGCTTGCCATCAGCCTCGCGACCGAGCACCCGACCATGTTCGACCATTTCGGCTTCGTCGATCTGCGCCGCCCGGAGGCGTTCCTGGCCTTCATGGGTGATGCGACGGAGGCCCGGCACTTCAACACCACGGCGCGGGTCGGCGCGGTGTTCCGCAAGACCTCCTCCAACCGGGTCAAGATGGCACGGGAGTACGGCTTCTTCCACGTCGTGCCGGAGCGGCTGAAAGCCTTTCTTCTCCCCACCTTCGACTTCAAGGAGGACGAGGAACGTGCCGGCTACTCGATGGAACGCCTCAATGTCCCTGACGCCGCGCTGCAGTTCATCCACTTCGCCTTCGACGAGCGTTCGTTCGCGACCCTGGTGGACCGGTTCTTCGATTTCATCGGGGCGCGGCCGACGCAGGAAATCGGCGTCGCCGCCGTGCGGGAACAGGCAACCCGCGACATCCTGGGCAAGATGAACGAGCGCCTGGCGGAATGCCTGGCGAGCGACGTGGGCCGCCAGCTCGACCGGGTGCTGGAAGCATCCGGCCCGCTCGGCGGGCTGCGGGCCATGCAGGGGCGGGCCGACGCGTTGGTGCGGGAGGCCATCCGGCGCGACACGTCCTCCGCGCTCGCCATCGGGCACGGCGACCCCTGCTTCTCCAACATCCTGTTCGACCGGCGCATCGGCATGTTCCGCCTGATCGACCCCCGCGGCGCCCGCACGCTGGACGAGGCCTGGATGCACCCGTTGTATGACCTGGCCAAGTTCAGCCACTCGGCCATGGGCGGCTACGACTTCGTCAACAACGACCTGTTCGACTGCGCGCTGGACGAGGACCTCAAGCTGCACCTGACGCTCGACAACGGCGGGCCGCCCCTTTGGGGTCAGGACATCCTGAGGGAACGGGTGGAAGAGGAATATCCGCTGTTCGTGGTCCGCGCCTACGAGCTTTCCCTGTTCATGTCGATGCTGCCGCTGCACATGGACCATCCACGCAAGCTGGCCGGGTTCGCCCTGATCGCCGCCCGGCTCATCCAAGACCTGGAGGGCGCCCGATGATCGCCGGAACGAGGGTGCTGGTCGTGGACGTGGATGGGACGCTGTGCCCCATCAAGGCGCCGGGCGAAAGCTACCGTGACCTGCAGCCGGAGCCGCTGCTGCTGGCCCGGCTGCAGAGCATGGCGGCCGAAGGGTGGCGCATCGTGATCCAGTCGGCGCGGGGCATGCGCAGCCACGACGGCAACCCCGGCGAGATCAACGCCCGCGTCCTGCCGGTGCTGATCGACTGGCTGCAGCGCCATGCCGTGCCGTTCCATGAGGTCCACGTCGCCAAGCCCTGGCCCGGCGACAACGGCTTCTACATCGACGACCGCTCGGTCCGCCCGCGGGAGTTCATCGAGAACTCGTTGGAGGCGCTCGACCGGCTCTGCGCGCGGGACCGCTTGGTGAAGGACGGGCAGTGTCAGGAGTGATGGCGGTCACCATGGCCGGCTTCGGCTCGCGCTTCGCCGCCGCGGGCTACACGCAGCCGAAGTACCGGATCGAGGCGCTCGGGCTGCCGCTGTTCGACTGGTCCATGGCGGCGCTGGGAGGGTTCAAGGAGGCCGGGTGGCGCTTCTCCTTCGCCGTGCGCCGGGCCGATGCGTCGGCCGATTTCATCCGAGACCGGTGCGCGCGCCTCGGCATCGCGATCGACCAGTTGCTGGAACTCGACGCGCCGACCGACGGGCAGGCGACGACCGCCCTGATGCTGGCGAAGGCGGTTGAACCGGGCCTGCCCTTCGCCGTGTTCAACATCGACACCTTTGTCCGCCCGGACCGGGTGCGCCCGTCGCTGATCCCCCCGGGGTGCGACGGCTGGGTGCCCTGCTTCCCGGGCGAGGGCGAAGGGTGGTCGTTCGCGCGCCTGGGCGAAGACGGGCGGGTGCTGGAACTGCGCGAAAAGACCCGCATCTCGCCGCACGCCACCGTGGGCCTGTATTGGTTCCGCTCCGCGTCGCTCTATGCCGAGGCGTACGCCGCCTATTTCGGGACGGGCGGCCGCGAGGAAAAGGGCGAGCGCTACGTCGCCCCGTTATACAACCAGATCATCCACGGCGGCGGCGCCGTCAGGATCGCCCAGCTCGGCCTCCAGGACGTGGGCCTCCTGGGGACGCCGGCGCAGGTCGAGGAGTTCGTGCGCGCCCCGCCCGCCGCGGCGCTGCACGCGGCGCAGGCGCTTGCGGGCCGGGGCGGCTGATGCACCCCCTGCCCTCCCTGCCGCGGTAACGGACACTCCATGCGTGGACAAGAACTGAGCTTTCAGGCCCGGCCTGAAAGGGCCGGGGCGCGCGGCAACTGGCCTTTGCGGGTGCTTGCCGTCTGCATAGGCGCCTACCTGCTCAGCCCCGTCCTCTTCTCGCAGCACCTTGAAGGCTACACGGCGAACCTGCGGGCGATCACGCTGGTTTGGCAGCGGGGCCGGCTTGCGGACTTCGACAGCATCACGCCGATCATCGTGCAATACCTGTTCGCGACGCGGTCCGGGGTCATCCTGCTCCTGAGCTTCGTTGACCGTGCCTTCGGGCATCCGGGCGACGCCGGGTTCCGCGGCCTCGTCATCGCGAGCTTCCTGCTGCTCGCCGCAAGCTCCGTGGTGGTCGCCCGACGTTGGGGCAGGCTCGGCACCGCGGCCTGCGTGATCGGCTTCGTCGCCATACCGGGCCTGGTCGATACCGGGTCTTTCTTCAACGACAACATCATCTCCGCGGCCTTGGGCATGGCCGCGCTTGCCGCCGCGTCGCGGTCCGGCTCGATCCCGGCCTGTGCCGCGTCCGGCGTGCTGCTCGGGGCCGCCACCCTTTGCCGCACCGACGCCCTTGCGCTGTGTCCAGCGATTGCCGGGGTGGTGTGGCTGCAGCACGGGCGGTTGGCGCCGCTGCTCCGCCGCGGCTTTGCATGCGCGGCGGGGTTCCTGTTCGCATCCGCCGTGGGCTACGCGGCTACGGGCACGACGTTGATCGACGCGTTGCATATCCCGATCCAGTTCGTGCCGCCGCGGATCGGCATCGTCTTCCGCTTGACGATCTTCGCGCTGTTCATCGGCCTGCCGGCCTTTGTGCTGCTGGGCATGGGCGTCGTGCTGAACGTGAGACGCCACGTCGTGCAGAGCTTCGACGTCCGCTGGAGCCTGCTCTTCCTGGCCTACCCGGCCTTCATCCTCGGCATCGCCATCCTTCGCCTGTCCACCGAGGTGCGCTATCTCTACCCCTTGCTCGCGCCGTTCTACCTCGTGCATGTCGGACGCGGGTTGGAGTTCCTGCTGGACGTCCTGCGTGGGCAGGGCGCGACGCGGCGTCTCGGCATCGCGGTGGCAAGCGGGCTTGTCCTGGTGTCCGTGCTTCCTCCCGACACGTTCGTCAGGGACGGGCCGCACGCCACCTACGGCCGGCTGTGGATGCCGCTCCTTTGGTTCCGTTGGCAGGCCTCGGTGGCCCGCTCGCTGCGCCAGGTGGACCAGCTTGCCGCGAAGGCGGACACCGATCCGCAGATGCTCGTGATCAGCACGCATTTCAATGACGAGTTCTTCTTCCGGCTGCGCCTGCTGGAGCGCGGCTTCGAGTCAAGGCCAGCCGAAAGCGAGTTCCCGGACTGCCGGG
Source organism: uncultured Acetobacteraceae bacterium (assembly GCA_964247175.1). Lineage (GTDB taxonomy): Bacteria > Pseudomonadota > Alphaproteobacteria > Acetobacterales > Acetobacteraceae > CAHJXG01. The sequence continues at coordinate 5,742 of CAXTUO010000192.1, forward strand.
GCGGCTTCTCCGTTTACGCCAAGCCCGGCCACAGGACGCTGCACATACGCACGGAGAACCAATACGGCTTCGCGTCAGCCGTTCCGACCGTCATCGTCCCGGGGGTGCAGCTTCAGCGCGCGCTGCAATGCCCCGCGGCGTGGGCCTTCAACGAGGCATATCTCACTCTCGCGGGGGAGGACGTGCGATCCAGCACGCTCCCGCTCGAACCGATGCTGTTCAGCTCGGTCCTCCCGCGGATGCCGCCGGTGTCCGCTTTGAGCACCACCTTCGGGCTGCGCACGATCCTGTTCCCGGGCGCTCCGGTCCACGAAACGGTCCGCGAATCCTTGCGCGGTGAAGCACGGATGGCCGACATCCACGTCATCCCGCTCACCCGGCCGGAGCTTGAGCGTATCAAGGCCAGCGCGGATCAGATCATGGCCGACTTCAACAATGACGGCGAGTTGGGGCCGTTCACCTACGAGGACTTCACGTCGCTCTACCGCGCGCATTGAGCAGGGACTCAGGCCCAGCATCCCGTTTCACCCCGGCAAGGGCACGATCCTCCATGGCGCGCATCTTCATCACCGGGTCTTCCGACGGCCTGGGCCGCATGGCCGCCTGCCTGCTGGTCGAGGAGGGGCACGAGGTCGTCCTGCACGCACGCGACGCGGCACGGGGACGGACGGCGCTCGACGCCGTGCCCGGCGCGGCCGCCGTCCTCCCCGGCGACCTTTCGAGCATCGCCCAGACCCGGCGGCTGGCCGAGGCCGTCAACGCCCTCGGTACTTTCGACGCGGTGATCCACAACGCGGCCGTCGGCTTCCGCGAGCGGCGGCGCATCCTCACGGAGGACGGCCTGTCCCACGTCTTCGCCGTGAACACGCTTGCGCCCTATCTCCTGACCGCACTGATCCGGCGGCCGGGGCGGCTGGTTTACGTCAGCTCCGAGCTGCACCGGCGCGGCGATGTCCGCCTGGAGGACCTCATGTGGGAGCACCGTCCGTGGCGGGGCAACCAGGCGTACTCCGACACCAAGCTGCATGACGTGCTGCTGGCCTTTGCCATGGCCCGCCGCTGGCCGGGCACCTTGTCCAACGCGCTGGAGCCGGGCTGGGTG
>CAXTUO010000193.1:0-6842 GCA_964247175.1 uncultured Acetobacteraceae bacterium
GACATCCTGGTCACGACCACGGCTCAGCCGGTGGCCCCCGTCGCCTTTGCCGACCAGACCACGGGCGCGTCGGGCAGCCACGCCATGGACGCGGCGTCCGGCGGCCCGGACACCCTGCAATGGCAGTACCTGGACGCCGGCTCGGACACGGTCGCCATGACGGCAGGCATCCCCAACGTGTTCCTCAAGGGCGGCGCCGGCGCCAAGGCGCTGGCCGTCACCAGCGGCCGGAACGTGCTCGATGGCGGCACGGGCAGCGCCTTTCTCACGGGCGGCTCGGGCGACGACACGTTTTTCCTGGACGTGCGCGGGACGGCCCAGGTTTGGGACACGCTGGCGAACTTCGGTGCCGGCGACGCCCTGACCGTTTGGGGCTGGTCGCCCGGCGGCGGCACCGAGATGCTGGTCTCGCCTGACGGCTCTCCGGACTCCCAGGGGGCCACGCTGCGCCTCGCCAACGCCGGAGGCGGTCCCGTGAGCAGCGTGACCTTCGCCGGGCTGTCGGCCGATCAGGTGGCGCACCTGCAGATGAGCACAGGCGTCTCGGGCGGCTTACCCTACCTCTACCTCAGCAGCCCCGGCTGAGGGGCGATGGGCCGCTGCATCGCCACGCCCGGCGTGACCGCCGGGCCTTTCCTGTAAATCCGGAGACGCCGCCATGGCCGCAACGCTCAACGTCCAGTTCGCCGACCCCCCGCCGTCCGACCCCGCGCCGCTCCGCAACGTGGTGCTCCAGGCGTTCCAGGAATGGACCCGGCACTTCGACTACACGACGGGCAACTACACCATCAACGTCTCGTTCCGGGCAGCTACCCAGCCGGCGGACGTGTCCCTGACGTATCCCCCGCCGGCATCCTTCGGCGGCTACAAGGTGACGACCAACGACGTGGCCGTGGGCACGGTTGGCCCGTACAGCACCCCGCGCTACGGCCAGCGGCTCGGCCTCGCGCTGACGGGGCGCGGGGTTGGGCCGTCCGACCCAGGCACCCTGTTCGTCAACCCCGGCTACCTCGACGGGTCCCGCCCCCCTGCGAACGCACTGGCGCCGATCGAGCGGGAGCTGGGGCACCAGTTCGGCATCCGGTCCTTGTATCCCAACAATTTCCTGACGTTCAGCGGCGGCTCGGCCGTGCAGGTTGGCCTACGCGTGTCGGTGTATGACAGCAACGTCAGGTCCGTCACATACACCCCAGACTTCGTCACGACCTTCAACGGCCCGAACGCCGAGGTAGTTTATGGCGGACCGGTGCCGGTGCTGGGCGACGACCCCAGCACCACGACGGTTGGCGGCGGGCGGGCCGTGACGACCAATACCCAAGGGGCGGGCACCTTGCAGCCCTTGGACATCGCCCTGCTGCGAGACGCCGGGGTGGCGGCGCTCACCGACCAGGAGCTGGGCGAGCACCAGGTTGCCCGGCTGTACGTCGCCGCCTTTGGCCGCAACGCCGACAGCGCCGGGCTGATCCAGCAGTATGCCGGGCTGCGGGCCGGGCTGTCCCTGGCCCAGTTGGGCGACGGCCTCGTGGGGTCGGCCGAGTTCGCCGGGCGCTACGGCGCGCTGTCGAACGCGGATTACGTCAACGCCCTGTATCAGAACGTGCTGGGCCGGGCGGGCGACGCGCCGGGGGTGGCGTTCTACAACGGCGCCCTGGCGCGGGGCGCCAGCCGCGGGACCATCCTGGCCGCCTTCGCCGACAGCGACGAGGAGCGCGGCCGGCTGAACAACAACCCGAACGTGGTTTACGCCGCCGCTGCCGAAGCGCAGGTGGCCCGGGTGTACGACACCGCCTTCGGCAGGGACGCCGACCCGGCGGGCTTCAACACCTACACTCAGGCGGTGGTCAACGGCACCACGCTCCAGCAGGTGGCGCTGTCTTTCCTGGCGTCGCCCGAGTTCGCCAACCGCTACGGCGCGTCTCCGTCCGACCAGGCGCTGGTGGACGGCCTGTACCGGAACACCTTGCAGCGCGCGCCGGACGCGGCCGGGGAGGCGCTGTATGTCCGCACCCTCGGCGCCGGCCTGAGCCGGGCGGACCTGCTGGTCTCGTTTTCCGACAGCCAGGAGCACATCAACCTCATCGCCCAGCGGACAGCCGCACGGGACGCGGCGGGCTTCAACCTCGACCTGTCGCCGCATCTCGGGATCATCCCGGTGATCAGCGGGCCGGTCACGGCCGCATGAGGATCGGTTGAAGCTGCCGTGCCGCGCTAGGCGCGGCTGATCATCTCGTCAATGGCCTGGGTCATGCGGTTCAGGCAAATGGATTGGACCTGAACGCTAAACGGCACGCCCTCGCCGCGTCCGGGATTCCGGTAAACGGCAAATTGCGCCATCCGGCTTACAGGATCGAGAACTCATCCGACAGAAATCCATGGCGTTCATGGAAGGCGTTCAAGGCCGAGATGACCTCATCCAGCTTTTCGTCTTCTGCCCGCCTGCGCGCTTGTTCCCGCTGCACGTAGCCGGCCAGGAGTTCCTCGACAGTGGCCGAAAGATTCCTGCTCGTCCTCTTCGCCCGGGCCACAAGATCTTCGTTGAGCGACAGGTTCACCGCCCGCCGCGGTGCGTTGCGGTCGTAAGAGGCTGCTGCGTTCGCCATGGTTCTTCTCCTTTGCGCAGGGCGTACGCACAGCTTTCGCACGAAGCAAACCTGCCGGCCTACGCCGCCGCCTGTGCCCGGGCGGCCGCACGCGCCTTGCGCTCCTCCTTCTTGCTGCCGCCCTTGGCCGCGCCGGCCAGCTTGGGCGCGCGCCCTTTCTTCGCCAGCAGCACCCGGTACTCGTCCATGTCGCCGTCATACGGGCGCACCGTGCCGCCATCGACCAGCCAAAGCTGATCGGCCACCAGCTCCACCAGATGCGGGTCGTGGGTGATCAGCAGCACGGCGCCGGGGAACTCTCCCAACGCGCGGACCAGGGCGTCGCAGGCGTCGATGTCCAGGTGGTTGGTCGGCTCGTCCAGGATCAGCAGCTGCGGCGCGTCGCGGGTGGCGAGCGCCAGCAGCAGGCGGGCGCGCTCGCCGCCGGACAGGCTGGCGCTCCGCGTGTTGGCGCGGTCGGCATCAAGGCCGAAGCGGGCCAACTGCGCCCGCACCTGGGTGGGCGCCGCCTGCGGCAAGGCGCGGGCCATGTGGTCGATGGGGCTGTCGCCCGGCACCAGCTCCGCCTCCTGGTGCTGCGCGAAGTAGCCGACGCGCAGCTTGCCCGGCCGGCGCAGATGGCCCGCCATCGGCTCCAGCCGCCCGGCCAGCAGTTTTGCGAACGTGCTCTTGCCGTTGCCGTTGGCGCCGAGCAGCGCGATGCGGTCTTCCATGCCGAAGCTCATCGACAGGCCCTCCAGCACCGGGACGCCGGCGTAGCCGACGCTCACGCCGTCGAGCGCCAGGATCGGCGGCGCGAGCTTGGCCGGCTCGGGAAAGTTGAACCGGGTGGGCGCGGCCTCGATCACCGCATCCATCGCGGGCATCCGCTCCAGCGCGCGCAGGCGGGACTGCGCCTGCCGGGCCTTGCTGGCCTGGGCGCGGAAGCGGTCCACGAAGGCCTGCATGTGGGCGCGCTGGGCGGTGATGCGCTCGGCGGCGCGCGCCTGCTGCATGGCGTGCTCGGTGCGGATGCGGACGAACTCGTTGTAGCCGCCGGGCGTCAAGCTGAGCTTGCGCCCATCCAGGTGGGCGATGGCCTGCACCGAGCGGTCGAGCAGGCCCTGGTCGTGGGACACCACAAGGGCGGCGCCGGGGAAGCGGGCGAGCCAGCCTTCCAGCCACAGCGTCGCTTCAAGGTCCAGGTGGTTGGTTGGCTCGTCCAGCAGCAGCAGGTCGGGCGCGGAGAACAGCACGGTCGCCAACGCCACCCGCATGCGCCAGCCGCCGGAGAACGAGTCGAGCGGACGGAGCTGCGCCTCCGCGTCGAAGCCCAGCCCGGCCAGGATGATGGCGGCGCGGGCCGGGGCAGCGTCGGCGCCGATGGTGTGCAGGCGCTCGAACACCGCGGCCACCCGGTCCGGCGGCAGTTCGCCGCGCTCGGCGCGCTCCGCCTCGGCGAGCAGCGCCAGGCGTTCGGGGTCGCCTTCCAGCACGGTGTCGAGCAGGGTGGCGGGGCCGGAGGGCGCTTGCTGCTTCACCTGGGCCATGCGGGCGCGGGACGACAGGCGGATGTCGCCGCCGTCCACGGTGATGTCGCCGGCGATGGCTTTCAGCAAGGTGGACTTGCCGGCGCCGTTGCGGCCCACGAGGCCGATGCGGCGCCCAGGGTCCACGGCCAGGTCGGCGCCGTCCAGGAGGGTGCGGCCCCCCATGCGCAACGTCACGCCAGTGCAGGTCAGGAGGCTCATGCCGGGGTTGTGCCGCATTGCAGCAAAACAGTCCAGCATTGCTGGAAGCAAGCGCGGCCTCCCTGTCCGTGACCTCCGGCACGCCCGCTCGCCGGCTGCAGCGGGATACGTCAGGCTGGCGCGACACCTTTTGGCAGGTAGGGCGTCGGGACGAAGAAGCGGCCGCCCACCGTGTTGAGCGCCCGGTTGCTGCTCGCCATGGCAGTGGCCCGCAGCGCCAGGAGCAACTGCCCGGCCACCGTGGCCCTCCAGAACCAATCATCGATTTGACGGCTGGCAGGCGCAGGACCGGCGGCTTGGGCGGCCTCGGAATACATCGCCTTGATGTCGTCGCACATGAATCGCGCAGCCAAGGCCGTGGTGTCGAACGGCGGCGCCGTCGGCAGTTCCCCGCGGAGGATGGCCAGCGCGAAGCCGGGCCATGACCCGGGCGCCTGCCCGGATAACCCCACCGCCGTGCGGCTGTATCGCGCCTGCGCCGCTTCCCAGGATGGCCGAAGCTGCTCAAGCTCGGCAGCGAAGCGTGCGACGAGGGGCTCGGCCTTCAGGCCATGCGCAGCGGCCGCCTCGATCGGCGGCTGCCAGCCCGGCAAGTCGGACCACCCGGGCGGATCGTTCGGGAAATCCTCCAGGATAACGGGACCGTCCATGCGGTCCAGCAAGCCGAGCGCCTGAATCAGCACCTGCCGCTGAAAGGCCGGGTTCTCGGGCTCGCCCAACGGCCGTCCCAGTTGGAAGGGCGTCCAGAGGCCGCGCGGCGGACGGACCTGCTCCATCTGGTGACGAACCAGGCCGAGCGCCACGGTCGCGAAGCCCCGGGTTTCCATCATGTGGCCGAGCGCGCTCACGGCGCGCGTGCAGATGGGTCAGACGGGACTGAGGATGATGCTGTCGATGCGTTCCTGGCGCAGTTGGCCGGCCATCTGGTCGGCGGCGTTGGCCATGCCGTCAGGATCGGACGATCCCATGATGGTGTAGTGCGTGTCCGCGACGCCGCCGATCACGCCGTCCGCCGCCAACTCCCGCAGCCGGTCGATGGGGTAGACAGTGTTGATGTCCCGTTGGAAGCCGGACCGGTCGAAGTTGATGGAAACGTGGCTCATGAGGATGTCGGCGCTGGGCAGCGCCGCCGGAACCGCGCGATGCTCGGCCGTGCCGGAAGCGAAGGGAACGTCGCCCCGCTTGATCAGCGCCGCGGAGCTGATGATGGCGATGCGCCGTTCGGAAAGCGGAGGGCCGGCGACGAAGGGCTGCGTGTCGAACTTGGGGCAGGCGACAGTGGTCACGACCGTCCGCGTCGGCTCGGGAATGTCTTCTGGTCGCGCCATGTCGATTGCTCCTTGTCCACGCGAGCACAACATAGGCGCGCTTGCCGCGCAAGCGGGTCACGGGCGGCCGCGCAGCCCGGCTTGGGCAACATGCTGGCCGGGTTCGTGCGGGTGCCGGACGGGCTGGTTCGGCTACGCGGGGTGACGCTGGGGCCGTAGGGACACGGCATTATGCCATGGCACTTGCGCCTCGATGCCTCTAGATTGGCGACATGGTCGCGCTTGCGAAGCTTCCCGAGCACATGTCGGTCCACGATTTCCTGTCCTGGGTCCCCAGCGACGGCCGCATGTGGCAGTTGGTGGATGGCGAGCCGCAAGCCATGGCGCCGCCGAACCGCACGCACGGCACGCTGCAAGGCGAGCTAGGCAGCATCATCCGCAACCATCTGCGGGACAAGGACAGCCCTTGCACCCTTGTGGTGACGCCGGGAGTGGTCCCGTTTGTCCAAGCCGCCCACAACATGCGCGTGCCCGACCTGGCCGTGACCTGCTCGGAGTACGACGTCGAGGAAACCGGGTTGACCGATCCGGTGCTGATCGTGGAGATCCTTTCGCCCAGCAACCAGACGGAAACCTGGGCCAACGTTTGGGCCTACACGACGATCCCGAGCGTACGGGAAATCCTGGTCCTCCGCACCGTCACGGTCGGCGCCGACCTGCTGCGCCGCGGCCCGGACGGAAGCTGGCCGCGGGAGCCTGACATCATCACGGAAGGCGATCTCGTGCTGGACAGCATCGGGCTTCGCACGCCGCTGGCCGGCCTTTACCGGAGCACCCGGCTGCGGCGTTTACCCCAAGCCTGACAGGCGCCCAGCCTACTCCGGCACGGTCTCGCCGGAGCCGCCGAACTCAGCCGGGAAATCCTTCAGCTTCGGCAGGCCGTCGCGCATCGGCAGCACCGTTTCGGCGTAGTTGACGTGCACCTGCGGCGTGAAGGCGAGGCCCGGGATGGTCGCCGCGTACACGTCGATCATCTGCAGCGGGGGATGCACGGTCATCAGGTGGCCGCCGCATAGCCGGCAGTACTGGCGGTGGCTCATGTCCGTCTTGTGGTAGGTCGCGATGTTCTCGGCCCCCTTGGTCACTTCCACCGCGTCCGGCGGCCAAAGCGTGAAGGCGTTGACCGGGCCGGCCGACCAGGACCGGCACGACCCGCAATGGCAGTAGCCCATCGCGTTGGGCTG